>DASRXE010000183.1:0-17197 GCA_035654315.1 Brevundimonas sp. | reverse complement strand
CCGCGAGAGCCCTGGGTGATCTGGCCCGTGAGCGCTGGTTCCGGGCCACGTCCGAGCGGGTCGTCGCGGTCGAGGCTGAGACGGATCCCTGGCCGGACAATGTCGAGCCGGATCTGCTCGACACGCCTGTGGGCGTCGCCCGGACTGAACCGGCCTGGGCCGGACGGGCGGAGGTGCGCGAGAACGAGGCGTTTCATCTCGATGCGATCCGCCGCGCCCGCCGGCTGATCTATCTCGAGAATCAGTATTTCACCTCGCCGAAGATCGCCGAGGCGCTGGCGAAACGCCTGGCGGAGCCCGACAGCCCCGAGGTCGTGCTGGTCTCCACAGGCGGCAGCCCCAGCTGGTTCGATCAGATGACCATGGACACGGCCCGCTCGGAGGTGCTGTTCCGGCTGGAGCAGGCCGACCGCAACAACCGCTTTTTCGCCTTCGCGCCGCACACCATGGGGGGCGAACGGATCATCGTGCACGCCAAGGTGTCGATCTACGACGACGAGGTGCTGCGGATCGGTTCGACCAATCTGAACAACCGCTCATTCGGGTTCGACACCGAATGCGACGTGGCGGCCGTGCCGGTGACGGACGCAGGGCGAGCCGCCATCCAGCGCTTCCGTCACCGCACCATTGGCCACTGGATCGGCGAAAGCGCCGACGAGTTCGCCGCGGCCGAGGCCTTGGTGGAGTCTGCGGGCGAGGCGATCCAGCGCTTCGACACCGGCCGGATGCAGACTCTCGGCGCGACGCCGCCGTCCTCCATCGAGCGGTTCATCGCCGAGTTCCAGCTCGGCGATCCGACCTCGCCGGCCGACGCGTTCCGGCCGTGGAAGCGACGCAGTCCGTCGCACCGCAACCGGCCCCGGATCAGCTCCTGATCTCGAAGTCGACGACGAGCGGCAGGTGATCCGAGGCCATCCGCGCGAGGGGCGAGAACGGCGCCATCACGCCGGTCACGACGATCTCCGGGCTGGTGAAGCAGTGATCGATGCGGATGGCCGGGAAGCTCGATGGGAAGGTCTTGACCGACGGTCGGAGCCCCAGCGCGCGCTGACAGTCAGACAGACGCCGCGCCAGCGCCTGATACGGCCGGGTGATCGAGGTGGCGTTGAAGTCGCCGGTCAGGAGGGTCGGGCCGACGCACGACGGATGCCCCAGCCAGCCCTCGCCCAGCAGGGCCGCGGCCTGCAGTCGCTGTTCGCGGGGCACAAGACCCAGGTGGGTGTTGATGACGTTCAGGCTGACGCCGTCAAAATCGATCGCCGCCCACAGCGCCCCGCGCGGCTCCAGCCCCGGCACGCCGCGGATCGTCGGCAGCGCTCCCGACTTGACCAGCCGTTCCGGCCGCAGGGTCAGGATGGCGTCGCCATACTGTTCGGCCTCGACCTTCATGGCGGCGTGGAAGTGGAAGGTCATGGCCAGCCGTTCGGCGATGGCGCCGGCCTGATCCACCAGGCCGGTGCGCACCCGGCCGACGTCGAGCTCCTGCAGGCAGACCACGTCGGGCTCGTGTTCCGCGATCACCGCCGCGATCCGCCCGACATCCAGCCGGCGATCGACGCCGACGCAGCGATGCACATTGTAGGTCAGCAGGCGGGGCATGAAGTCCTGGAACAGGCCGGTGCGCTCGACGGCCGGGCTAGGCCATTTCCATAAGGAATGCGACCCCCGGCGGGCGCGTTCCGGTTCCGCTTCAGATCACCACCAGCCGGTCCGCGACCTCGTTGGGATTGGTTGCGCCCGGCGGAAAATGCTGCGCCAGAACCTCGGCGCACAGCCCGATGGCGGCCTCGAAGCCGGCCGACGGGTCATCACGCTTCAAGCCCTGTGACAGCGCCTCGGCCGCGTCGCCCCAGACCGACTGGTCGACCCGGGCGTGAATGCCCTTGTCCGCGACGATCTCCACCTGATGTTCGCCCAGGGCGGCGAAGATCAGCACGCCGGTGCGAGCCTCGGTGACGTGAAGGCCATGGGCGAGGAACTGCTGCAGCGCGGCCTCACGGACGCGGGCCCGCCTCACCGCGCGAGGCGTCACCCACCGCGTGATCGCAGGCAGTCGGGTGAGGAGATAGACGGTCAGGAACACCACCGCCTGGATCAGGGCGTAGGCGCCGAGGGCCTGTCCGATCGAAACTTCGCGCGACGCCAGATGAGCCGCTTCCCAGCTATCCGCGACCCCCGGAATCCAGGCGGGGTCGAACCCCAGCGGGATGAGGCCGAGCGGCAGGAGCAGGGCGGCCGCGGCGGCCCAGCCCAGCGAAACGTCGTGGTATGACGATACCCTGCGAGCCAGGACGCAGAAGATTTCGCCGGAAGTGCGCGCCTCCGCCGCTGCGATCGCGGCCGCGATCCGGCCATGGGCATCGGTCGTGAGCTTGATCACCATCCGCCGGACGCGCCCCCGCCGCCAAAGCTGCCGCCGCCGCCGCTGAAACCGCCGCCGCCGCCGAAACCACCGCCGCCGCCCCACGAGGAGCCGCCGCCGCGGCTGCTGCTGCTGCGCAACGCTTCGGCGGCCGCCCAGATCAGGATGGGCGCCACGCCGGACCCGCGCCGCCGACGTCCGCCTCTGGCCAGTCCGCCGATCACGCCGATGAAGATCAGGAAGAAGATGCCGCCGATCATGATGATCGGCCCGACCGGAATGCCGGCCTTCGGCGCGGCGGCCGCGGCGGCGCGGGCCTGGGCCTCGGCCGGATCAAGCCGCAGCTGGGCGTCGATGGCGGCCACGCCCTGCTGGATGCCCCGCTCGAAATAGCCCTCACGGAACGAGGGGAGGATTTCGTTGTGGATGATCAGCGCCGAAAGGGCGTCTGTCAGCACCGGCTCAAGTCCGTACCCGACCTCGATCCGGACCTTTCGTTCCTCGGGCGCGACGATCAGGAGGACGCCATTGTCGTCGTCGGCCTGGCCGATGCCCCAGGCCCGGCCGAGTTGGTAGCCATAGTCCTCGATCTCGCGATCCTGCAGGCTGCCGACGGTGACCACCACCAACTGGTCGGAGGTGTCGCGCTCGAGAGCCTCCAGCTTCGCCGTGAGCGCGGTCTCGGCTTCCGGCGACAGCAGTTGCGCCTGGTCCACGACCCGGCCGGTCAGGGCCGGGAAGTCCGGCTGGTTGGAGGTCTGCGCCGCTGCGGGGCCTGACAGGCACAGCCAGCCGACGACGGACAGGGCGATTACCAGTCCGGTGAGACGTGTCCGTGCTGTGGTCAGGGCCTTGATCACGGGGCAGGCGGGGCCGAACCGGGCTGGGTCGGGGCGGCGGTCCCGCCGGGCGCCGCCGGATTGATGGCGTCAAAGCTGACCGTCGGCGCGGTCTGGGCCGCCTCCGTGGCAGTGAACAACTGCATCGGGTCGGAACCGGCGTGAAGCGTCTTGGCCCAGATCACGGTCGGGAAGGTCCGCAGCGAGGTGTTGTAGTCGCGGACGGCCTCATTGTAGTCGCGCCGCGCCACCGCGATGCGGTTTTCGGTGCCCTCCAGCTGCGACTGCAGGGCGATGAAGTTCTGGTTGGAGCGGACTTCCGGATACCGTTCGACCACCAGCATCAGGCGGGAGAGGGCCTGGGTCAGCTCGCCCTGGGCGGCCTGGTAGCGCTGGAAGGCGGCGGGATCGTTCAGAGTCTCTGGCGTCACCGTGACGCCGGTGGCGCGGGATCGGGCCTCGATCACCTGGGTCAGGGTGGTGCGCTCGGCGATGGCCGCGCCCTGCACCGTGGCGACGAGGTTCGGGATCAGGTCCGAGCGCCGCTGGTATTGCGACTGCACGTCGGCCCAGCGGGCCTCGGCCGTCTCTTGCTTGGTCGGGATGGCGTTGACGCCGCAGCCCGTGACGGCGGGAGCCAGGACCACCACGGCGGCGATGGCGGCCGCGCGAGCGTTCAAGGGAATCATCGTCGTCTCCTGACAGGCTGTAGTCCCAATCAGTTGACTATCGGAGGTTAGGCGTCGCCGTTCAAGCGTCCAGCGGCTCGGGTTCAACGCCGGCGGCGCGGCAGGCGGCCGTATAGGTGTTGGCCAGCAGGCAGGCGATCGTCATGGGGCCGACGCCGCCAGGCACCGGGGTGATCCGCCCCGCCACGGCCGCCGCCTCATCCAGGGCCACGTCGCCGACCACACGGGTCTTGCCCTGCGCGGCCTTCATCGGATCGCGCGACGGGACCCGGTTGATGCCCACGTCGATGACCGTCGCGCCCGGCCGGATCCAGTCGCCGCGGATCATCTCGGGGCGACCGACGGCGGCGACGAGAATGTCGGCGGTGCGGCACAGGGCGGGCAGGTCGCGGGTGCGCGAGTGGGCGATCGTGACCGTGCAGCTCTCGCCGAGCAGCAGCTGCGCCATCGGCTTGCCGACGATGTTGGAGCGGCCGACGATGACCGCATTCAGACCCGACAGGTCGCCCAGTTCGTGCTTGAGCAGCATCAGGCAGCCCAACGGGGTGCAGGGCACGAGGCCGGGCAGACCGACGGCCAGCCGCCCGGCGTTGACGACGTGAAACCCGTCGACGTCCTTGTCCGGATCGATCGCGCCCAGCACCGCCGCCGCGTCGATATGGCGGGGCAGGGGCAGCTGGACGAGGATGCCGTGAATGCCCGTGTCGGCGTTCAGGGCGGCGATCAGTTCGAGCAACGCCTCCTGGTCGATCTCTTCGGGCAGGCGGTGCGTGTCCGACCGCATCCCGGCGCGCTGCGTCGTCTCGCCCTTGTTGCGGACGTAGATCTGGCTGGCGGGATCGTCGCCGACGATGACCACGGCGAGGCCGGGCCTGATCCTGTGGGCGGCCTCCAGCCGGGCCGAGGCGGCGGCGACACGCTCCACCAGCCCGGCGGCGAAGGCCTTGCCGTCGATCAAGGTCGCGCGGGCGGGGTCGGCCGTCATGTCTCGGCTCCAGTCGTCAGGAATCGTGCGGTGAGCGCGATTTACAGATGGGGCGGTTCGGCGTCTATGATCGAGGCCGTATTCAGGGGGACCGCATGCGCCGTCAGACCATCCTCGCCGCCGCCAGCGGCCTCGCGCTCATCCTGGGCGCCGGCTCCGCCCTGGCGCAGGACGCCTCGCCCCTCGCGCCGGGCGCGACCGTCGAAGGCGCCATCGAGGACGGTGACCTGACCGCCGTAGAGGACTCCTACCGCTACGATGACTACGCGGTCACGGCCCGGGCCGGCCAGCGGTTCGAGGCCGTTCTGCAATCCGAATCGTTCGACAGCTATCTGGAGGTGTTCTCGCCCGACGAGGCCGCCGAAGCGCTCGCCTCCGACGACGACGGCCTTGGCGAGGGCACCGGATCGCGGCTGCGCTTCACGGCGCGCGAGGCCGGAACCTACATCCTGCGGGCCCGTCCGCTATCGGGACTCGAGGGCGGCGCCTACACGCTCAGCCTGACCGAGCGGCCGCCCGCGCCACGCGCGCCGCGTCCTTCCGGCATTCGGGTGGGCCAGACCTTCGATGGCGAGTTGTCCAGCCGCGATCCGGAAACCGACGACGGCCTGCCCTACGACGCCTTCAGCTTCAGGGCCCGCCAGGGCGACCGGCTGTCGCTGGCGCTGGACAGCGAGGCCTTCGATCCCGTGCTGCGCGTCGGCCAAGTGGTGGACGGCGCTTTCGTGCAGCTGGCGGAGAATGACGACGGACCGGACAGCGGCCTCAACTCGCGCCTGCTCTTCACCGCCCCGGACAACGGGGAATACCTGATCAGGGTGACGCCCCTGAGCGTGACAGACGCTGGCGCCTACAGCCTGAGCCTTCAGGAAGGACCGCCCCCCGCGGCGGCCCGGTCAATCGCCATCGGAGCCACCGTCGAGGGCGAGCTGACGGCGGAAGATGGTAAGAGCGAGAGCGGTTCGCCCGCTGACGCCTGGCGCTTCGAGGGCCGGGAAGGTCAGCGGGTCCGCATCGACATGACCTCCACGGAATTCGACACCTATCTCGAACTGTTCGACGAGAACCGCGTCAGCCTCGATGACGACGACGACGGCGGACCCGAAGGAACCGACTCGCGGCTGATCTTCACCCTGCCGGCCACGGGCACGTACATCATCGAGGCCCGGGCCTTCGCGGAGGCGACCGGCGGCTACAGCCTGTCGATCGCCGAGATCGAGCCGGATCGCGTGCCGGAGAGCATCGCCTTCGGCGCCAGACTGGAGGGCGAGATCGGCGAGGGCGACCCACGCGACGACGAGGATCGGGGCTACGACGCCTTCACCTTCTCCGGCGCCGAGGGGCAGCGCATTCAGGCGATCATGCGGTCCGGAGACTTCGACACCCTCCTGCAGATCGGCAAGGCGGACGGTGAGTTCGTCTATCTGGAAGAGGACGACGACGGTCTGATGGAAGGCACGGACTCGCGGCTGAACTTCACCCTGCCCGAGGATGGCGACTACGTCCTGCGCGCCCTCGCCTATGGCCCGGACGGCAAGGGTCTTTATGCGCTCGAACTGATCGACCGCGGCCCGCAGCCGCAGCCCGGGGGTATCCTGGTCGGATCGACGGCGTGGGGGACGTTGACTGAGAACGACGCGACCACGGACAGCAACAGCCACTACGACGCCTATCGCGTCAACCTTCGCGAGGACGAGAAGCTGCTCCTCACCATGGTGTCGAACGATGTGGACAGCTTCGTGATCGTCGGCCGCGAGAAGGAAGACGGCGAGTTCGAGATCCTGGGCTCCGACGACGACGGCCTGACCGACACCCACGCCAGGCTGGAATGGACGGCGCCGGAGGACGGGACCTTCGAGATCCGCGCCGGGGCCTATAGGCACGGGCAGGTCGGGGCCTACGCCCTGACCGTCGAGAAGCAGCCCTGAGCCTTCTGCCCGCCACCGCGTTGGGCGGAGTATGAGTTTGACCGATCTCACCGCCCGCAAGGACCAGCACCTCGACGTGATCCTGGCGGGACAGGCGCGGCACGCGCGAGGGGGCGGCTTCTCCGACATCCATTTCGTGCACGAGGCGCTGCCGGACCTCGACCACGGCAAGATCGATCTGGGCGTCGACTTCCTCGGCCGTCGCCTGAAGGCGCCCCTGCTGATCAGTTCTATGACCGGGGGGCCAAGGCGGGCCGAGGCCATCAACGCCCGGCTGGCCGAGGCGGCGCAGCATCTGGGCATCGCCCTGGCGGTCGGCTCGCAGCGGGCGGCGCTCGAGGCTGGGGGGGCGACGCCCGGTCTCGACATGGCTCTGCGGCTGAAGGCGCCCGACACGCCGATCCTGGCCAATATCGGCGCGGCCCAGCTGACCCGCGGGTTCGGCGTCGACGAGGCCCGGCGGGTGCTGGACATGATCGCCGCCGACGCCCTGATCGTGCACCTGAACCCGCTTCAGGAGGCCTGCCAACCCGAGGGCGATCGCGACTGGTGGGGCGTCGGCGCGGCCTTGGAGGCGCTCGTCAAGGCTCTCGACGCGCCGGTGGTGGTCAAGGAGACCGGCGCCGGCATCTCGGGCGCGACGGCGAAACGGCTGGTCCAGATGGGCGTGGCCGCCATCGACGTGGCCGGGGCCGGCGGCTCGAACTGGGCCACGGTCGAGGGCGAGCGGGCCGTAGAGGCTGGCGACAAGGCGCACGCCGCGGCCTTCGCCAGCTGGGGCATTCCGACGGCGGTCGCGATCGCCGAGGCGCGCAAGGCCTGTCCAAAGGCGACGATCATCGGCTCCGGGGGGGTGGCGGACGGCGTCGACGCCGCCAGGGCCATCCGGCTGGGCGCCGACATGGTCGGGCAGGCGGCGGGCGTGCTCGCCGCCGCAACCGTCTCGAGCGAGGCGGTGGTGGAGCATTTCCAGACCGTCATCCGCCAGCTGCGCACGGTCTGCTTCTGCACCGGCTCGGCCAATCTGACGGCCCTCAGGCGGGCGCCGCTGCAAGGCTGACGACGCCCGGGCGGCCGTGTCAGGTATCGTGGGAAGCGCCGCGCGAGAGCCGGGCTTACAACGGCGAAGGTTTCGGATAACGCTGCGGCGTCAACTCACAGGAATATGACATGAAACGGTTCACCGGCGCGCTCGTAGCGGGCGGCCTCCTCGTCGCCGCCCTGCCGGCCGCGGCCCAGTCCACGATTCGTCCGGGCGACACGGTGCGGGGCTCGCTCAGCGCCTCAGACCGTACGTTCGACGACGGCAGCCACTACGACTGCTTCAACCTGCGGGCTCGCGCCGGTGAACGGATAAGCGTCACCCTGCGGTCGAATGATTTCGACGCCTATCTGAGCGTTCTGGAGGCGAACAACTGCCCGAACAGCGCCGCTGCCGAAACCGACGACGACAGCGCGGGCGGCACCGATTCCCGCGTGCAGATGACGCTCGGCTCCGGCCGCTACTCGATCCGCGCCAACAGCCTGAGCGAAGGCGAGACCGGCGACTACACCCTGGCCGTCGAATATCTGCCGGCCGCCCGCGCGCCGGAGGCGACCTATCTCGGCCGCGCCTCGACGCACCGGTTCGGGGATCTGACTTACGATGATGCGATGGCCGCCGACGACTCCTTCTACGACTGCTACGCCTTCGATGTCCGCTCGGGCCAGACCGCCGGCATCGGCCTCACCTCGGAGGATTTCGACGCCTATCTGTCGCTGCACGAGGGCGGGTCCTGCGGGCTCGAGATCGAATCGGACGACGACGGCCTCGGCGACGGGACCGACGCCTATATCGAGCACGTCTTCGATCGCGGCGGACGCTATTCGATCCGCGCCAACAGCCTCAACTCCGGCGAGACCGGGCATTACGGCCTGGTGATCGAAATCCAGTAGGTCAGGCGGACGGCAGCAGCGCTCCGGCGAAGGCCCGGTAGCGGCCGGCGCGGACCCCGTCCGTGGCCCGGGCGATGTCCGGCGCGAAATAGTGGTCGCTGCCATAGGCGGCGGCCGCTTCCCGCACGATGCCGTAGACCTGCTCCAGCCTCGGCGACGAGGTCAGGGGGCGGTGGAACTCGAGGCCTTGCGCCGCCGCCAGCAATTCGATCGCCACGACCGTGGCCGTGTTCTCGGCCATGTCCAGCAGCCGCCGCGCTCCGTGCGTGGCCATGGAGACGTGGTCTTCCTGGTTGGCGCTGGTCGGCACGGTGTCGACGCTGCACGGATGGGCGACCATGCGGTTCTCGGCCACCAGCGCCGCGGCGGTGACCTGGGCGATCATGAAGCCGGAGTTCAGTCCGCTCTCCTTCACCAGGAAGGCGGGCAGGTCGCTCATCTTCGGATCGACGAGGATCGAGGTGCGCCGCTCTGAGATATTGCCGATCTCGCACAGCGCCATGGCGATCTGATCCGCAGCGAAAGCAACGGGTTCGGCGTGGAAGTTGCCGCCCGAGATGACGTCCCCCTCGTCCAGGAAGACCAGCGGATTGTCGGTCACCGCATTGGCCTCGCGCTCCAGCGTCGCGGCGGCGCTGTTCAGCACGTCCAGCACCGCGCCCATAACCTGCGGCTGACAGCGCAGGGAGTAGGGATCCTGCACCTTGTGACAGCCTTCGCGGTGGCTCTCGCGAATGGCGCTGCCGGACATCAGCGCGCGCAGGCGGGCGGCGACGGCGATCTGTCCCGGCTGGCCGCGCAGGGCGTGGATGCGGGCGTCGAACGGCGCGTCCGAGCCCTTCAGCGCATCGACCGACATCGCCCCCGCCGCCACGCCTGCCGCGAACGCCGCCTCGGCCGCGAACAGCCCCGCCAGCGCCAGCGCTGTCGAGCACTGGGTCCCGTTCAGCAGCGCCAGACCCTCCTTCGGCCCCAGCACGATCGGCTTCAGCCCGACCGTCGCCAGCGCCGCCTCTGCCGGAATCGTCTCGCCGTTCACCCGCGCCTCGCCGACCCCGATCAGCACGCAGCTCATGTGCGCCAGCGGCGCCAGGTCGCCCGACGCGCCCACCGATCCCTTCGACGGAATGCACGGCATCACCCCGCCGTTGACCATGGCGATCAGCGCCTCAAGCGTCTCGCGCCGAATGCCCGACGCCCCCTTCGACAGCGACGCGATCTTCAGCACCATCAGCAGCCGCACGACGGCGTCGTCCAGCAGCGGCCCGACCCCGCAGGCGTGGCTCAGCACCAGGTTCTTCTGCAGCGTCTCCAGATCGTCCGTCGCAATGGACGTATTGGCCAGCAGGCCGAAGCCCGTGTTGACCCCATAGACCGTGCGCTCCTCAGCGACGATGGCCGCGACCACCGCCGCGCCGCGCTCGACGGCGGTCCAGGCGTCCGGCGCGAGCTCGACCGTGCAGGGTTCCTCGAGGACCGCGCGCAGCTGGGAGAGGGTGAGGGGAGTGGAGCCGAGGGTGAGATGGGTCATGCTCGATACTCTCCCTTCCCCCTGGAGGGGGGAAGGGCCGGGGTTGGGGGTGGCGCCGGTTGGGACGGCGCGGTGTTGAATGAGAGAGCGGAACGCCAGGGCATCGTGTGTGTGTCCGGCGCCTCCACCCCCATCCCAACCCTTCCCCCCTCCAGGGGGAAGGGCTCAGATTCGGCTCTCATTTCAGGCTCGGCAGGTTCAACCCATGCTCCCGCGCGGCCTCCCGGGCAATCTCATACCCGGCGTCCGCATGGCGCATAACCCCGGTGGCGGGGTCGTTCCACAGCACCCGCTCCAGCCGCCTCGCCGCTTCCGGCGTGCCGTCGGCGACGATCACCACGCCCGAATGCTGTGAATAGCCCATGCCGACCCCGCCGCCGTGGTGCAGCGACACCCAGCTGGCCCCCGACGCCGTGTTCAGCAAGGCGTTCAGCAGCGGCCAGTCCGACACCGCGTCCGACCCGTCCATCATCGCCTCGGTCTCGCGGTTGGGGCTGGCGACCGAGCCGCTGTCGAGGTGGTCGCGACCGATGACGATGGGACCGCTGAGCTCGCCCGAGGCGACCATGTCGTTGAACATCAGCCCCGCCCGATGACGGTCGCCGAGGCCGATCCAGCAAATTCGCGCGGGCAGGCCCTGGAAGGCGATGCGCTCGCCGGCCATGTCCAGCCAGCGGTGCAGGCCGGCGTTGTCCGGGAACAGCCGCTTCATGGCCGCGTCGGTCTTCTTGATGTCGTCGGGATCGCCGGTCAGCGCGGCCCAGCGAAATGGCCCGATCCCCCGGCAGAACAGCGGACGAATGTAGGCCGGGACGAAGCCGGGGAAGTCGAAGGCGTTCGCCACCCCCTCGTCGAAGGCGACCTGGCGGATGTTGTTGCCATAGTCGGTCACCGGCACGCCCATTTTCTGGAAGTCGAGCATGGCCCGGACGTGAACGGCGCAGGACTGGCGCGCCGCCTCCTTGACCGCCTCCGGGTCGGCGACGCGCTTGTCCTCCCACTCGGCGACGGTCCAGCCCTGCGGCAGGTAGCCGTTGACCAGGTCGTGGGCGCTGGTCTGGTCGGTGACCAGGTCGGGCCGCGCGCCGCGCTTGACCAGTTCAGGTAGAACATCCGCCGCGTTGCCCAACAGGCCGACAGATATGGGTTTCTTGTCGATCTTCGATCGCTCGATCAGGGCCAGCGCCTCGTCCAGCGTCTCGGCCATGACGTCGAGATAGCGCGTCTTCAGCCGCATCTCGATCCGGCTGCGCTGACATTCGACCGCGAGGCAGGACGCCCCCGCCATGGTCGCCGCCAGAGGCTGGGCCCCGCCCATGCCGCCCAAGCCGGCGGTCAGGATCCACTTGCCCGACCAGTCGCCGCCATGGTGCTGGCGCCCGGCCTCCATGAAGGTCTCGTAGGTGCCCTGAACGATCCCCTGGGTGCCGATGTAGATCCACGAGCCGGCCGTCATCTGGCCATACATCATCAGACCCTTGCGATCGAGTTCGTTGAAATGCTCCCAGGTCGCCCATTTGGGCACCAGATTGGAGTTTGCGATCAGCACCCGCGGCGCATCGGCATGGGTGCGGAACACCCCGACCGGCTTGCCTGACTGCACCAGCAGCGTCTGGTCGGCCTCCAGCGCCCGCAGTTCCTCCACGATCCGGTCAAACGACGCCCAGTCCCGCGCCGCCTTGCCGATGCCGCCATAGACCACCAGGTCCTCGGGCCGCTCGGCCACCTCCGGATCGAGGTTGTTCATCAGCATCCGCAGCGCCGCCTCGGCGGCCCAGGTTTTCGCCGTCATCTCCGGTCCGCGCGGGCTGCGGATGACGCGGGTGTTCGGGGTCTGTTGAGTCGTCATGACGGCCTCTCTACGCTGCCCGCCCATGACCTTGGAAGACTCAGACGCCCTCGGCTGGCGCTCCATTGCCGACCTCGTCGGCCAGAATGCCAATGCGTCCATCGCCCTCGTCGGCGCCGGTCTCAACGAGCGTTCCCTCACCCCCGGTCGCTGCGACCTCGGCCCGAAGGCCTTCCGCGCCGTCCTGCCGCGCTTCTCGACCTATGACGTCGAGACCGGCGCCGAGCTGACGACCCGCGTTCATGACGCCGGCGACGTTCCGCTCAAGGCGGTCACGCCCGCTGACGCCTTCGAACCGGTCCGCAACGCCGTGGCGAACGAGGCCACGCGTCCCTTGACCGTCCTGATCGGCGGCAACAACGCCGTCACCCGGCCCGGCGTCCACGCCCTCGGCCTCGACCGCGTCGGCCTGCTCACCCTCGACGCCCATTTCGATCTGCGCGACACGGATCAGGGCCTGACCAACGGGAATCCGGTGCAGGCCCTGCTGGAAGACGGCCTCGACGGCCGCCGCATCAGCCAGGTCGGCCTCGCCCCCTTCGCCAACACCCGCCGCGCCCATGACAAGGCCATCGCTGCGGGCATCTCGGTGCGCACCGCCCGCGAATGTCGCGACCGCAGCCTCGCCGCGGTGGTCGACGAGGAGCTGGAACGGCTGTCCAGCCTGTGCGAACTCATCTACGTCGACTTCGACATCGACGTCATCGACCGCAGCCAATGGCCCGCCTCGCCCGGCGCCCGGCCGGGCGGCGTCTCCGTCCAAGACTTCTTCGACGCCACGCGCGTCACCGGCGCCCATCCGAAAGTCCGCGCCGTCGACCTCACCGAATACGACCCTTCGCTGGAGCTCGGCGACCTCGGCTCTCTCACCGCCGGCCGCTGGTTCTGCGAACTGCTGGCAGGGTTCGAGACGCGATGATCGCCGCCGATCTGCTCCTCACCGACTGCCGCCTCGCCACCATGGTCGAGGGCGGCCAGCCCTACGGCGCCATCGACGACGCCGCCCTGCTGATCGACGACGGCCGCATCGTCTGGGCCGGCCCCCGCGCTGACCTGCCGCAACACGACGCCGCAAAGACCGACCCCCTCGATGGCCGCTGGGTCACCCCCGGCCTGATCGACTGCCACACCCACCTCGTCTTCGGCGGCGACCGTTCCGGCGAGTTCGAGCAGCGGCTCGGCGGCGCCACCTACGAACAGATCGCCCGCGCCGGCGGCGGCATCGTCTCCTCCGTCGTCGCCACCCGCGCCGCCTCCGAAGACGCCCTCTACGGCTCCGCCCTGACCCGGCTCGCAGGCCTCAAGGCCACCGGCGTCACCACCGTCGAGATCAAGTCCGGCTATGGCCTCAACCACGACAGCGAGCTGAAGATGCTGCGCGTCGCCCGCCGCCTCGGCCGCGAGGCCGGCGTCCGCGTCCGCACCAGCTACCTCGGCCTCCACGCCGTCCCGCCCGAGCACCGCGCCGACCGCGGCCGCTATGTGGACAAGGCTGTGGATGAAATCCTCCCCGCCGCCCACGCCGAGGGCCTCGTCGACGCCGTCGACGCCTATTGCGAGCCCATCGCCTTCTCTACTGAAGAGGTCGCCCGCCTGTTCGACCGGGCCCGCGCCCTCGGCCTGCCGGTCAAGCTACACGCCGACCAGCTCTCCGACGGGGGAGGGGCCGCCCTGGCGGCGAAATACAGCGCCCTGTCCGCCGACCACATCGAGCACACCACCGAGCCCGGCGTCCGCGCCATGGCCCAGGCGGGAGTCGTCGCCGTCCTGCTCCCCGGCGCCTTCCTGATGCTGCGCGAGACCACGCCGCCGCCGATCGACCTGCTGCGCCGTCACGGCGTGGCCATGGCCGTGGCCACCGACTGCAACCCCGGCACCTCGCCCGTGGCCTCGATAACCGCCGCCCTCAACCTCGCCTGCGTCCAGTTCCGTCTCACCCCCGAAGAAGCCCTCGCCGGCGCCACCCGCCACGCCGCCAGGGCGCTCGGCCTGCAGGACGAGGTGGGGACCCTCGAAGCGGGCAAGACCGCCGACCTCGCCGTCTGGGACATCGAGCGCCCGGCCGAGCTCTGCTACTGGCTGGGCAAGCCGCTGCTGGCGCGGCGCTACCGCGGCGGCGTGTCGGCCTGAGCCGTCAGGGCCTGTACTCGACCTTCGCCGTCAGATCCGGCCGCGGCCGTTCCAGCGGCGGTTCCGCCAGCGTCCCGATGTGGATGAACCCCGCGACCTGTTCGCCCGCCATTACGCCCAGCAGTTCAAGCGCTTGCGGGTCATAGCTGTACCAGTCCGTGATCCAGCTCGCTGAATAGCCCAGCGCGTTGGCGGCGTGCTCCAGGTTCATGCACACCGCCCCCGCCGACAGCTGCTGCTCCCATACCGGGACCTTCTGGCTCTCAACCGGCCTTGAAACCACGAGAATGGTCAGCGGCGGCGCCGTCAGCTTGCTCAGCACCTTGCGCGCCTTGCCCGGGTCCGCCTGCCGGTCCGCGAGCGGCAGCAGGGCCTCGGCCAGCCCCGCGCGCGTCTGCGGCCCCATGACCACAAAGCGCCACGGGAACAGCTTGCCGTGGTCCGGCGAGCGCGCGCCGAGGCTCAGGATGCGCTCGATCCCGGCCGGCGAGGGACCGGGCGCGATCAGGGCCTGCGCGGGCGCCGAGCGGCGCGTCGCCAACCGCGTTTGCAGTTCGATCGAGGGCGTGGGGAGGGGGAGGGGCTGGCCCAGATCGGCGTCGGTCATGCCGCCTAGCTAGGCGTCCGCGCCGCGCTGCGCCATATGCGGCGGATGACCGATTCACGACACGACTTTGACGCCGACCGTCCGACGCCCGCCTGGGACGACCCCGCCGACCGCCCGCCGCCCTGGCGCAGCGACGGCGAGAGCCTGATCTTCGAGAACCCGTGGATGCGGCTGACCCGCCACCCGGCGACCGCTCCGACCGGGCTGCAGTCCGACTACGTCGTCATGCGGCCCAGGAATTTCTCGGTCGGCGTGCTGCCGGTCCACGACGACGGGACAGTGACCCTTGTCGGCCAGCAGCGCTTCGCCCTGATGAACTGGTCGTGGGAGATGCCCGAGGGCGGCGCGCCGTTCGACGAGGACCCGATCGAGGGCGCCCGCCGCGAACTGGCCGAGGAGGCGGGCCTGCGGGCCGAACACTGGCGCGAGGCGCTGAAGGTCGAGATGGCCAACTCCATCACCGACGAGCGGGCCATGGCGTGGATCGCCTGGGGCCTCTCGCCCGTGCCGGTCGCGCCGGACCCGACCGAAGTCATCCGCGTCGCCCGCGTCCCCTTCGGCGACCTGTTGCGCGAGATCGGACGCGGCGCGGTGCGCGACATGTTCACGGTGGCGACCACGCTGCGCGCCTACCATATGGCGCACGAGGGCGAACTGCCGCCGGAATTGGCGAAGGCCATGCTGGCCAGCGTATGATGCCGCCGAAGGAGACACCGATGCCCAAGCTCGAAGTCGTCGCCGGGCGCTCCGACACCTGGATCCAGCTGCGCGCCGCCGCCGAGGCGACCGCGCGCGCCGAGCCGCATCTCGCCTCGCAGATGAACGCCGTGATCCTGTCGCACGGGGATCTGGCCGCGGCGCTAGGGTTCCAGATCGCCCGCAAGCTGGGCGACGCCGAGCTGGGCGCCATGTCGGTGCGCGAGATCTGCCGCGACGCCTTTGACGCCGATCCGTCGATCGTGGCGGCGGCCGAGGCCGACCTGCGCGCCGTCTCCGAACGCGACCCGGCCATCAAGTCGCTGCTGCAGCCCTTCCTCTACTTCAAGGGCTTTCAGGCCCTGCAGGGCTATCGCGTCGCCCACTGGCTGTGGACCCAGGGCCGCGAGTCGCTGGCCTTCCATTTCCAGAGCCGCATGTCCGAACTGTTCCAGGTCGACATCCATCCGGCCGCGAAACTCGGCTCGGGCCTGTTCCTCGACCACGGCACCGGTATCGTCATCGGCGAGACGGCTGTGGTCGGCGACGACGTCTCCATGCTGCACGCCGTCACCCTCGGCGGCACCGGGGCCCAGCGCGGCGACCGCCATCCCAAGATCGGCAAGGGCGTCCTGCTCGGCGCCGGGGCCAAGGTGCTGGGCGCCATCACCGTCGGCGACTACGCCAAGGTGGCGTCCGGATCCGTGGTGCTGAAGGCCGTGCCGGCGGGCTGCACCGTGGCCGGCGTCCCGGCGCGACTGGTCAACTGCCCTACCGAGGCGGCCCCCGCCCGGACCATGGACCATACCCTCGCCGACATCGTCTACGACTTCGTCATCTAGCTCTCCTCCCCACGCAGTGGGGAGGTGGATCGGCGCGTAGCGACGAGACGGAGGGGTGGAGGAGCATCGTATACGAGGCGACGACGCCGCCGCACGATCGAGCCGCCGCCGGCAGCCCCTCCACCGCTTCGCGGTCCCCCTTCCCATGGCATGGGGAGGAAAACGCCTTCCCCTCCCGCGGCCCTTTCTCTAGGGTCCGCCGCTCAATACAGACCTGAGGCCGACCATGAACACCGCCGACATGAAGCGCGTCGAGACGCACCTGAAGCGCACCTTCAACACCGGCGGCATCATCCTGAAGCCGCGCGGCAAGCCCAGCGACTCCTGCGAGGTCTACGTCGGCGACGAATTCATCGGCGTGGTCTTCGAGGACGAGGACGAGGCCGGCAGCTTCATGTTCGAAATGGCCATCCTGGCGGAAGACCTGCCGGAAGCCTGATCCGCATCAGACGAGCGCGGACGAAAAAGCGCCGGAGGAGCGATCCTCCGGCGCTTCGTCGTTTTCAGGCTCCGTCGCCGGCGCCGGTCAGTTGGTCTTGCCGAAGATCGCGTCGAGGACTTTGGTCAGGAAGCCCTTCTTCTCGGCTGGCCTGGCGGCCGTCGGCGTGGCGGCCGGAGCGGCAGCGGCCGGCTTCGGGGCCGGCGTGGGCGTGGCGGCGGCGGGTTTCGGAGCCGGGGCGGCGGCCTTCGGAGCGGCCTTGGCGGCGGGTTTCTTCGCGGCGACCGGCTTCTTCGCGGCGGCGGCCTTCGGCGCGGCGGCCTTGGCGGCCGGCTTGGCGGCGGCCGTCGGAGCGGCCTTCGGAG
>DASRXE010000182.1:0-10082 GCA_035654315.1 Brevundimonas sp. | reverse complement strand
TCGGCGAATTTGAAATGCGCCGTCTCGCCGGTGATCTGGCCGGCGACGTCGAGCAGATAGCGGGCGTTGAAGCCGATTTCGAAGGGCTCTTCGGAATAGCCGATCTCGACTTCCTCGACGCCCTGCCCGGCCTCCATGTTGCGCACCGTCAGGGTCACCCGGTCCAGTTCGAAGGCCAGTTTCACCGACCGGCTCTTCTCGGCCGAGATGGTGGCCACGCGGTCGACGGCCGAGGCGAAGACGGCGTTGTCGATGTCGGCCTGCTTGTCGTTGCCCTTGGGAATGACGCGCATGTAGTCGGGAAAGGCGCCGTCAATGACCTTCGAGGTCAGGCTGGCCTGGCCGAATTCGAAGCGGATCTTCTGCGGGCTGACCATGACCTCGACCGGGCCGGAGCCGTCGTCGAGCAGGCGGCGAACCTGGTCAATGGTCTTGCGCGGCACGATGACGCCGGGGCCGCCGGCGGCGCCCTCGGGGGCGGGGGTCTCGGCCAGGGCCAGGCGATGGCCGTCGGTCGCCACGGCGCGCAGCAGGGGGATGCCGGCCTCGGCCACGGTGTGCAGATACAGGCCGTTCAGATAATAGCGCGTCTCCTCGGTCGAGACCGCGAACCGGGTCTTGTCGATCAGCCGCGCCAGGTCTTCCTTCGGCAGGGCGAAACGCGTCCCGTTGGTCTCGGTCGACATGACCGGGAAGTCGCCGGCCGGCAGCACCGGCAGGTTGAATTTGGAACGCCCGGCCTGAACCACGAGGCGGGGATCGTCGCCCGAATAGGACAGAGACACCTCGGCGCCGTCCGGCAGCTTGCGGACGATTTCATACAGGGTGTGAGCGGGGGCGGTGATCTGGCCCTCGACGTTCACCTGGGCCTCGGCCTCGTCGACCATCTCCATGTCGAGGTCGGTGGCGGCGAAGCTGAGCTTGTCGCGGCCGGCGCTGAGCAGGACGTTGGACAGGATCGGAATGGTGTTGCGCCGCTCCACCACGCTCTGCACGTGCCCGAGGGCCTTGAGGAGCGCGGATCGTTCGATGGTCAGCTGCATGTCGTCTCGCCCGGGGTGCGGCGACTCAAAGCGTCACCGCGAATAGAGGGCCTTGGACACTAGCGGATTGGCGGCGCGGGGCAAGGAAGGGACTAGGGGCTGGGGATTAGGGACTAGGGATGCTCCACATCGATGTGTGGATAATCCCTCAGACCTGTCTCCGGCTCGCCTTCCCTAGCCTCCAGCCCCTATTCCCTAGCCCCTGAGCTTGCGCGTCAGGGCCTCGACGTCCCGGGCGATCTGGTCGTCCTGGGCGATCAGCTCCTCGATCTTGCGCACGCCGTGTAGCACCGTGGTGTGATCTCGCCCGCCGAAGCGGCGGCCGATGTCCGGGTAGGAGCGGGTCGTGTGCTGTTTGCACAGCCACATCGCGATCTGGCGCGGCCTCGCGACGGAGCGCGTGCGGCGCTCCGACAGCAGGTCGGCCTGTTTGAGCGTGAAATGCTCGGCCACCGTCTTCTGGATCTCGTCGACGGTGATGCGGCGCTCGGGCCCGCCGCGCAGGGCCGAACCCAGCAGCGTCTGAACCTCGTCGACGGTCAGGCTCGACAGCCGCGCCCCGGCGACGGCGGCCAGGGTGTTCACCGCCCCTTCCAACTCGCGCATCGAGCCGGGGGTGCGGTCGACGAGGTGCTCCAGCACGTCCGGTCGCGCTTCGCCAGAGACCACGCCGAGCTGCGCCAGGGCGGCGATGCGGTTGCGGGCCACCGCCAGCTTGAGGGCGCGGTCGGCCGGCTCGACCGGGCAGGTCAGGCCCGAGGCCAGATGGCTGCGCAGGCGCGGCTCGACCTCGGTCAGGGCCATCGGCGGGCGATCGGCCGACAGGACGATGCGCTTGCCGTCCTCAATCAGGCTGGTCAGCGTGGCCAGCAGTTCGTCCTGGGTGGAGGCCTTGCCGCCGACGAACTGGACGTCGTCGATCAGCAGCATGTCGGCGCCGCGCAGACTTTCCTTGAAGGCCGCAGTCGAGCGGTCCTGCATGGCCCGCACGAAGGTCGACAGGAAACGTTCGGCGGTCAGATAGACCACCTTGGCGTCGGGGCGCAGGCGCTGGGCCTCCCAGGCGATGGCGTTCAGCAGGTGGGTCTTGCCGTAGCCATAGGGGCCGCAGAAGAAGATCGGATTGAAGTGGCCGTCGGCCCAGCAGGCGGCCTGGCGGGCGATGGCGAGGGCGAAGGCGTTGCCCTGGCCTTCGACGAAGCTGTCGAAATTGAGCCGTTCCTGCAGGCCGGCGGCGCGCACGGCCCGGGCGCCGTCGGCGACCGGACCATGCGTGGCCAGCGGCATCGGCACGACGGTGGCCGAGGCCGGGGCTTCGGCCCGGCCGGCGGCGACCTGCGAGGCGGGCGGGGTCGAGCCCATTTCGGCCCGGCAGCGCACCTCGAGGCGGCGCGACAGGCCGTCGAGGCCCAGCCACAGCTCGTTCATGCGGCGCAGGGCGTTCTTGCGCACCCAGTCACGGGCGTAGGCGGTCGGGGTGACGAGGATCAGCTGGCCGGCGCCGTCGGCTCGCACGGCGGAGGGCGCGATGTAGGAACTGAACGCCCCCTCGCCGATCTCGCCGCGCAGACGTCCCGCCGCCTCGGTCCAGATACGATCCGGATCGGTCATCCCCGCCATTTGCGCGCCCCCCACCATGTTCAGCCACCCGCCAAAAGAGTTCACCACCTGACGCCCTTCTGAGCGGCCTGATGCGGGGACGACTTCTCCTGACCGGTGCGGCTGGTCGCCGCCCGGGGTGGGGTCATACTCTCGATCAGACATCTCACGCCGACGCGAAACGGGTCCCGCGCCGTGTTCATCCGTAGGGATGGAAGTGCGTTAGAGCGCCAAACTTACGCCCGGATCGGAGGGCGTCAACGCTGATTCGATTCGCGATTTGCAGTTAAATTGTTTGACTCCGCTAAAGCCAAACAGCGTCAGCGGAATCCCCTGTTCCGCCACCGGCGCGAGCACGATTTTCGACCGTGAAGGTTAGCGGCGCACGTGCAAACGGCGAGGGAGCGGTTGCGCCCTCGCCGTTGAATTTACTCGAATTTACTGTGACGGACCTGTGAAAGGCCATCCGGCGCCGTCAGATCAGGCGGCCGACATTTTCTTCAGCTGGGCGGCCAGGCGAGAGACCTTGCGCGAGCCCGTGTTCTTGTGAACCACGCCCTTGGTGACGGCGCGCATCAGTTCCGACTGGGCCTCCACAAAAGCGGTCTTCGCGGCGCCGGCGTCGCCGCCCGTCACGGCTTCCTGGAATTTGCGCAGGAAGGTGCGGACGCGCGTGCGGCGCGCCTTGTTCACTTCGGTGCGGGCCGCGATCTTGCGGATCGCTTTCTTGGCGCCGGGGTTGTTGGCCATCAGTCAAACCTTCGAACGGAAAACGCCGCGGAGCACTCGTCCACGGCGCGAAAATCTCAAGAGCGCGCGGCTATAGCCGAAAGGGGCGGGGGGTTCAAGGCGAAGAATCCCACCCGCGCTCCGGTCCGCTCAGTTCTCGCCCGATCCCGGCTCCGCCTGCTTGCGGTGCATTTCAGCGAGGGCCGACTCCGGCGTGATGGCGGACATGGCGGCCTGAAGCTTGTTGCCCATCCCGGCCACCACGTCGCCGTCGCCGCGCGTCATGGCTTCATAGCCGATCCTGGCCACCTTGGCCGGGTCCATCTTCTTGCCCTGACCCACCATGGTGTCTTCCAGCCCGGCCCGCTCGAAGAACTCGGTGTCGGTCGGTCCCGGCATCAGCACGGTGACGCTGACGCCCGTGTCCTTCAGCTCGTTGCGCAGGGCGAAGGAGAAGCTGTCCACGAAGGCCTTGGAGCCGTTGTAGACCGCCTGGAAGGTCCCCGGCATCAGGCCGGCGATCGAGCCGGTGAACAGAATCCGACCCCGTCCGCGTTCCCGCATCTCCCGCCCGACCAGCCAGACCAGCCGCAGCGTGCCGGTGACGTTGGTGTTGATAACGGACAGAATGTCCTCGAAATCCTGATCCAGGAAGGCATGGCCGAGCCCATGCCCGGCATTGGCGGCGAGGACGTCCACCGGCCGCCCGCCGATCCGCTCATGTAGGGTCGTCACGCCCTCCTCCGTGGCCAGATCGACCTGAACCGCATCGACCCTCGCGCCCAGGCTTTCGAAGGTCTGCACCGCCTCGGCCAGCGGCGTGTCGGCGGCGACGACCAGATCGTAGCTGTCTTCCGCCAGCAGCCGGGCCAGTTCATAGCCGATCCCGGACGAAGCGCCCGTGACGACGGCGAGAGGACGAACGCCTTCGGCGGCGGTGGCGGACAGATCTGTCATGGAAGTTTCCCGGCTGGTGTTCGCCGCGACAACCCTGTCGCCCGAAGCCTGTTCCCGGGAACGAAGCCCGACATCGACGGGTTGGCTGACGGAAAGGAGCCGTCATGTCCGAACAGCCGATGTCGACCGACGCCGAGGTCGAATCCACCGCCTTCACCGACCAGGACCGGGTCGAGGGCGAGCACGAAGCGGCCAGCGTCCGCGCCGTCCTGATCAACCGGCCCCGCCACGAGCTGTACGACTTCTGGCGAGATTTCCGAAACCTGCCGACCTTCATGGAGAATGTGAAGTCGGTCGAGATCATGGAGTCCGGCCGCTCGAGCTGGATGATCGCCGGACCGGCGGGGGCCGACTTCGAACTGGTCAGCGAGATCACCGAGGAACGGCCTGGCGAGTACATCGCCTGGCGATCTCTCGAAGAGAGCGACATCGATCACGAAGGCTGGATCGAGTTTCGCGACAACGCCTTCGGCCGGGGAACGGAGGTCCGCGTCTTCATCAGCTACGACCCGCCGGTCGGTCCGCTGGGCAAGGTCGTCGCCAAGGTGATGCAGCGCGAGCCCCGCATCCAGGCCCGCCGCGAACTGCGCCGCTTCAAACAGCTGATGGAGACAGGCGAGATCCCGACCTCGAAAGCCCCCGACGCTGCGCCCCGCGCCGACCGCCATTTCTGATTCCAACGAGAGAGAATTTCATGCGCGCCCTGACCTGGCACGGCAAACACAACGTTCAGGTGGACACCGTCCCCGACCCGCAGATCATCAATCCCCGCGACGCCATTATCAAGATCACCGCCACGGCCATCTGCGGCTCGGATTTGCACCTCTACGACAGCATGATCCCCGGCATGTCCAACGGCGACATCCTCGGTCACGAGTTCATGGGCGAGGTGGTCGAGGTCGGGCGCGGGAACACCAGCCTCAGGGTCGGGCAAAAGGTCGTGGTCCCGTTCGTGATCGCCTGCGGCCAGTGCTTCTTCTGCGGCAAGCAGCAGTACTCGGCCTGCGACAATTCCAATCCGGCTGACAAGTCGGACATGTCGGAGATCGCCTACGGCTACCCGATGTCCGGACTGTTCGGCTATTCGCACATGACGGGCGGCTACGCCGGCGGCCAGGCCGAATACGCCCGGGTGCCTTACTCCGACATCGGCCCGATCGTCGTCCCGGACGGCGTCGATGACGAGCGGGTGCTGTTCCTGTCCGATATCTTCCCGACCGGCTGGATGGCGGCCGAAAACGCGGAGATCGAGCCCGGCGACACGGTGGCGATCTGGGGCTGTGGCCCGGTCGGCCTGTTCGCCATCAAGAGCGCCAAAATGATGGGCGCGGGCCGGATCATCGCCATCGACCACCTGCCGCGCCGGCTGGAGCTGGCCAAGGCCAACGGCGCCGAGGTGCTGAACTACCACGAGGTCAAGGTGCGCGAGGCGCTGATGGAGATGACCGCCGGCATCGGGCCTGACGCCTGTATCGACGCGGTGGGCATGGAGGCGCACGGCTTTGCGCCAGACAACATCATCGACGCCGTTAAGCAGGAGACCAAGCTAGGCACGGACCGGCAGCATGTGCTTCGCGAAACCATCATGGCCTGCCGCAAGGGCGGGCGGGTTTCGGTTCCGGGCGTCTATGGCGGAATCGGCGACAAGCTGCCGATCGGCGCCTTCATGCAGAAGGGGCTGACCATAAAGACCGGCCAGACCCATGTGCAGAAATACCTCCCGCAACTGCTGGAGCTGATCCTCGACGGGAAGATCGACACCACCGATCTGATCAGCCACCGCCTGCCGCTGGAGCAGGCGGCCGAGGGCTACAGGAATTTCCACGACAATCCGGACGAGTGGACCAAGGTGGTCCTGAAACCGCACTGACGCGGGACCGTTCTCCTACAGGACAGAGAAGGAGCGACCGATGAACGACAGACAGACCTCAGCCCCCCAGAACGACCGCACGCCCGATCCCGCCCCGACAGGTACGGCGGGCCATCGTCGTCCCGACCAGGGCGGCTCGCCTCCGGGCAAGGACGAGCCCGATCCCGCCACCGGCGGGGAAGGCGCCGCCGGCTCCGGCGGTCCGGGTGGATTCGGGACCTGACGGCCATGCGGATCTATCGCGTGACCGTGGGCCGCGAGGGCGGCGAGACGCGGGTCCTCAAGGTGCCGTCGAAAACCGACGTGCAGGCGGGCGACGCCGCCGCACCCCTGATGGGCGAGGGCGAGACCGTCCTCTCGATCGAGGAGACGGACGACCCGTATCAGGAGGTGGACGCGCCGCCGGCCGGGACCCAGACCCACCCCGACCAGGTCACCTGAGGCGGGTGTTGGACACAGGAACCGGCGCCGCATCTCCCTGTTGTTCGGACGCGCTTCGGCGCCAGACACGAGGGAGTCATGAATGCCGAACCAGGGTCAGAACCAGGAGCAGAAACAGCGGCAGGCCGGCGGTCAGCAGCGCCAGGACGAACAGCGCCAGCGTCAGGACGGCGGCCAGGGCCAGCGCCAGGACAACCAGCGCCAGAAGCAGCGCCAATAGGAAACGGAAAGGCGGCGGGGCGGTCACGCTCCGCCGGCCACCTTCCCGGGAATGAGCGCACCTCCCTCCGAACTGAAGACGCCGCATGTCCGCCTCTACGGCGAGGTCGGCGACGCCATGCTGTCGGCCTTCCTCGAACAGATGGATGCGGCCCGCGATCTGCCGGGGCCGATCGTCGTCGAACTGACCACACCGGGCGGCGACGCCGATGTCGGTCGCCGTATCGCCGCGGACATCCGGCTGATGCGCGAACACACCGGCCGGTCGCCGCTGTTCTTCGGCAAGACCACCGTCTTTTCCGCCGGGGCCACCATCATGTCCGGCTTCCGTCGCGAGGACCGCTGGATGGACCGGCACGCGGTGCTGATGATCCACTGCCGGAAGCTGGCGAAGTCGCTGGAGTTGTCGAACTTCCTCGCGGCGGAACGCCCTCGCGTCGAGGCCCTCCTCGCCGAGATCGATCTCGGCCTGCGGGTGCAGACCTGGGATTTCAAGGCGCTGATCGAAGGCAGCGACGTACAGCTCGGGGAACTGGAGCAGTGCGCCATGGAAAATTGGTACATCACCGCTGAAGAGGCGCTGAAGCGCGGCCTGATCGCCGGGGTCGTCTGATCCATGGCCACCACCTGACGGGTGGGCGACCGAGGGCCCGATCTTCGTCAGCGGCCGGTGAAGTTCGGCTTCCGCTTCTCCACGAACGCGGACATCCCCTCCTTCTGGTCCTCGAAGGCGAACAGGGAGTGGAACAGGCGGCGCTCGAACTGGACGCCCTGGGTCAGGGTGGTCTCGAGGGCGGCGTTGACCATCTCCTTGTTGGCCATCACCGCCAGCGGGCTCTGCGAGGCGATCTTCGCGGCGATCTTGCGGACCTCGTCGAGCAGGGTGTCGTGCGGCACGACGCGGGAGGCGAGGCCTGCGCGCTCGGCCTCGGCGGCGTCCATCATCCGGGCGGTCAGCATCATGTCCATGGCCTTGGCCTTGCCGACCAGACGGGTCAGGCGCTGCGAGCCGCCGATCCCAGGGGCGACGCCGAGGTTGATCTCGGGCTGGCCGAATTTCGCCTTCTCCGAGGCGACGATGAAGTCGCACAGCATGGCCAGTTCGCAGCCGCCGCCGAGGGCGAAGCCGTTGACCGCGGCGATGATCGGCTTGCGGAAGCGGGTGATGCGGTCGTGGCCGAGCGAGAAGAAATTGGCCCTGTACATGTCGGCGTAGGACTGGTCGGCCATCTCCTTGATGTCCGCGCCGGCCGCGAAGGCCTTGTCGCCCGAACCGGTCAGGATCAGGCAGCGGACGCCGTCGTCGTGCTCGACGGCGTCGAGGAAGGCGGCGAGGTCCTGGAAGAGGGCGGAGTTGAGTGCGTTCAGCGCCTCGGGCCGGTTGAGGGTGACGACCGCATAGCCGTCGGCGTGGCGTTCGATCAGCAGGTTGTCGTAGGCGTCGGCCATGGCGGTCTCCTCATTTCGATCCGCCTTACCAAGCCGGCGGCGGGGGCGGAAGCGGTCGGGGGGAGTCTACCGTCTACCTCGTCTACCTCGTCTACCCGGGAGGACAGGGAGCACGGTTATGACACGCGCAGGCGTCAAAATCGGTCGCATGCCGGTCGGGGCAGATTTCAGCGTGCGGCGCCGGCCATGTCGGCCAGCTTCAGCACGGTGTTCCAGTTGCGGCCGGTGCCCATGCCCAGCAGGCGCGGCGTGGCCTTCTTGAAGACGGCGGATTCGCCCTGTCCGTTCGGAAACCAGAAATAGAGGACGTCCCCGACCGCCTCGACCCGCTCTCCGCCGGCGGCGAGGGCCCGACAGGCGTCCACCGCTCCGTCCTTGACACCCTCCTTCATCACCATGGCCAGCACCTTTGCCGGGTGGGCGGCGGCCTCCTTCGGGAAGGGATTGGCGGCGATCAGGTCGGACCACTGTTCCGGCGTACGCGCCATGGCGGCGATCCGGAGGCCGAAGCGGCGTTCCATCTCCGCCTCGATCGCGCTCTCCAGTGCGTCAGTCGCCATCCCGCTTTCGACCACGAGATTTCCGCTGGCCGCGAGGGTGCGGGGGTTCTTCAGCCCCATCTCCCCGGCCATCGCCCGCTGCTCGCCGACCGGCGCCCGCACCCCGCCGGTGTTCATGCCCCGGAACAGGATGATGCGGTGGGTCATGGGCCTTCGACGGCGTAGCCGGCCGCGCGCAGCAGGGCAGGGAGGCCGTCGGGTCCCGCCATGTGCGCCGCGCCGACGATGACGACCACCCGGGCCTCGGTCTGCATCATGCGTTCGAGGGCGGGCATCCAGGCGGTGTTCCGGTCCGTCATGAGGGCCTGGTAGAGCAGGGGGGCCTCGATCTTCATTTCCTCCACCAGCCCCGCGATGACCTCGACCTCGCCGGCGGACCAGGCTTCCTCGATCTGCCAGTCGGGCTGTTGGTCGACCGCCTCGATCCAGTCCAGGGTCTGGACCAGCAGGTCTTCAGCCTCGGCGTCGCCGTAGGCGGCGAGGGCCTGGATGGTGGCGAGCAGAAGCGCCGGGGTGTCCAGGGCCTCCGTGCGCTTGTCCGCAGCGAGAGACTGTTCCAGCACGGTGTCGACACCGAGGTCCTCAAGGCTGCCCTGCTCTTCGCTGATCGCAATTTCCAGCATCATCGACGCCGCCCATGGACGGAGGTGTTCGAACGCGATCACCGGCATGGCCCGGTCCGTCATCAGGGCCTCGAGCCTCGCCCAGGTCGGGGCGGACAGGACCTCTCGCAGGGGCCGGGGGGAATACATGTACTCCATCAGCGGGGCGACCATGGCCCATTGCTCCTCCTCCGTCTCCGGTGTGAGAATCTCGAAAACGACGAGGTCGGCGGATGCCAGGACGGCGTCAAGCGCGTCGTCACGCCATTCGATGTGCTCCGGCAGGGTGTGGACGGAGCCGAACAGGACCATCTCGGTATCGGCGTCGGTGACACGCCACAGCGCCGGTTCGGCGCGGGCCGGAGCCGCGACCATGGCGGCCAGAGACAGGAACAGGGCCGCGAAGGCCCCGACTAAACCACGACGCATCAGACTCTCCCGTACGGTGCGAGTCGTGCCGGAAAAGGTCGTCTGGCGCCAGCCTGCGCAGTCGTCAGCGCCTCTGACAACTCGGGCACCAGAAGGTCGAGCGACCGGCCTGCACCGTGCGCTTGACCACGCCGTGACAGCCCTCGCCAGGGCAGGGCTTTCCTTCCCGGCCATAGACATCGAA
>DASRXE010000181.1:0-19392 GCA_035654315.1 Brevundimonas sp. | reverse complement strand
GTGGGCTTCTTCTCGTCGGTGATGGTGTCGCCGACGGCGGCGTGGGCGACCTCCTTGATCTGGGCGGTGATGAAGCCGACCTCGCCGGGGCCGAGCTGGTCGACCGGGGTGTTGCGCGGCAGGAAGACGCCGACGCGGTCGATCAGGTGGGTCGAGCCGTTCTGCATCATCTTGACCCGCTGGCCGGCCTTCAGCGTGCCGTCGAAGACGCGGACGAGCACCACGACGCCGAGGTAGGGGTCGTACCAGGCGTCGACCAGCAGGGCCTTGAGCGGGGCGTTCGGGTCGCCCTTCGGCGCCGGCAGGCGGGTGACGATGGCCTCGAGCACGTCCTCGATGCCGAGGCCGGACTTGGCCGAGCACAGGACGGCGTCGGAGGCGTCGATGCCGATGACGTCCTCGATCTGCTCGCGCACCCGCTCGGGCTCGGCGGCGGGCAGGTCGATCTTGTTGAGGACCGGGACGATCTCGTGGTCGTTGTCGATGGCCTGATAGACATTGGCCAGCGTTTGCGCCTCGACGCCCTGGGAGGCGTCGACGACCAGAAGGGAGCCCTCACAGGCGGCGAGCGAGCGGCTGACCTCATAGGCGAAGTCGACGTGACCCGGGGTGTCCATCAGGTTGAGGACGTAGTCGAGGCCGTCCTTCGCCGTGTAGTTCAGGCGCACGGTCTGCGCCTTGATCGTGATCCCCCGCTCCTTCTCGATGTCCATGTTATCAAGGACCTGAGCCGACATCTCGCGCGCCGTCAGGCCGCCGGTGACCTGGATCAGGCGATCGGACAGGGTCGATTTGCCATGGTCGATGTGGGCGACCACGGAGAAATTCCGGATGCGTTCGATGGGAGGGGTCGTCATGGGCGCGCCGGTAGCACGGCGGGGCCGGATCGCCAACGCGCATGGCGTCCGGCCGCCCTCCGCCACTGTTTTTGTGGCGGATTACATCGGCGTAAGGGGGTGGATTCGCGTTTGAGAAGAGGTCGCGAAACGGCTATTCAACGCCCGATGACACGCGGCCGGCCCTGACGGCGGCCCACTGACAGGCGCGCGGCTCCCCTTCCGTGGCGCATGGGGATCTAACGTGGCGAACATGATGCGGAACAGCTGGGCCGGCGCGGCCGTCCTGACCCTGGCCCTGACCCTGGCGGGCTGCGGCGGCGAGGAAGCGGCCAAGGAGGCCGAGACCAAGGCCGCCGCCACCGGCAGCAGCCAGACCGTGACGGTGGCGGCGGCCGCCCTGCGCAACCTGCCGCGCACGGTCACCGCCTCGGGCACCGTCTCGGCCTGGGAAGAAGTGCCGGTGGGCGCCGAGACCGGCGGACTGACCGCCACCGCCGTCTATGTCGACGAGGGCCGTTATGTGCGCCAGGGCGCGCCGCTGGTGCAGCTCAACGACGCCCTGCTGAAGGCGCAGCTGCGCCAGCAGCAGGCGGCGGTGCAGACCGCCGAGGCCAACGCCGACCGCGACCAGGCGGCGCTGGATCGCGCCCAGGAGCTGAAGGAACGCGGCTTCCTGAGCCAGGCTTCGCTGGACACGGCCCTGGCCAACAAGCGCTCGTCCGACGCCAATCTTCTGGCCGCGCGCGCGGCCCTCTCCGAGACCCAGACCCGGCTGTCGCAGGCGACCATCCGGGCGCCCGTTTCGGGGCTGGTGATCAGCCGCAACGTCACCCGCGGCCAGATCGTGTCGCCGGGAACCGAGCTGTTCCGCATCGTCCGCGACGGCCGGCTGGAACTCGACGCCCAGGTGCCGGAGACGGACCTCGGCCTGGTCCGCTCCGGGCAGGGCGCGGTCGTCTCCTCCGACCAGGTCGGCGAGACGACCGGGACGGTGCGCATTGTGACCCCCGAGGTCGATCCCCAGACCCGACTGGGCGTGGCCCGCATTTCGCTGGCCGGCGGCGGCGGGTTCCGGCCCGGCATGTTCGCCCGCGCCCAGATCGACGTCGGCGCCAATCCCGCCGTGACGGTACCGACGGCGGCCGTGCTGTATCGCGAGAACCGGCCCGGCGTTTACGTCCTCGACAACCAGAACCGGGCCCGCTTCCGTCCCGTGGTCATCCAGACCCGGGCCGAGGAATGGACCGCCGTCGATGGCGTCCAGGCCGGGGCGCGCGTGATCGTACAGGGCGCCGGCTTCCTCGGCGAGGGCGACCGGGTGCGTGTGGCGCCGGCGGCGCCGGCGCGGCCCGCTGCGCCAGCGCCGGCGGCCAAGTCCGCGGCCAAGGCGGGCTAAGGGCCGGTCATGAACAACATCTCCGCCTGGTCCATCCGGAATCCGATCCCGGTCATCCTGCTGTTCATCGTCCTGACGGTGGCCGGGATCGTCGGGTTCAACTCGATGCGGATCAACAACAACCCGGACGTCGAGTTTCCGCTGATCTACGTCAGCGCTTCACGCCCCGGGGCGGCGCCGAGCGAACTCGAAACCCAGGTCACGCGGCTGATCGAGGACGCCGTTTCGGGGCTGGGCGGCGTCCGCCACATGGATTCGAACGTCTCGGACGGCTACACCAACACCATCATCGAATTCGAGCTGGGCACCGACGTCGAGCGGGCCACGAACGATGTGCGCAACGCCATGGCCGGGCTGCGCGGCGACCTGCCCCAGGACATGCAGGAGCCGGCGGTCCAGCGCATCGACATCACCGGCGACAGCCTGATCACCTATGTGGTGCAGTCGCCGACGATGTCGCCGGAGCAGCTGAGCTGGTTCGTCGACAACGACATCAGCCGCGCCCTGCTGGCCGTCCCGGGCGTCGGCGAGGTCAACCGCCAGGGCGGCGTCGACCGCGAAATCCGCGTCGAGATCGATCCGGACCGGCTGGCGGCGCTGGGCGTCACCGCGGCGCAGGTCAGCCAGGCGCTGGTCTCGGCCAACAGCGACCTGCCCGGCGGGCGTGTGACCGTGGCCGGCTCGGAGCGGGCCATCCGCATCCCCGGCGCGGCCGGTTCGCTGGACGAGCTGCGCGAGACCCGTATCGCCCTGTCGGGCGGCGGCAGCGTACGGCTGGGCGATCTGGGCAGGGTCGAGGACGCCTGGACCGAGCCGCGGGCCATGGCCCGGCACAACGGCCAGCAGGTGGTCACCTTCAACATGCTGCGGTCGCGCGAAGCGAGCGAGGTCAAGGTGGCCGAGCGGGTGCGCGAAGTAGTCGCCGAAATGGACGAGGCCCACCCCGAACTGCAGATCCAGCAGGTCACGGCCAACGTCGAATACATCGAGGAAAGCTACCTCGCCTCGATCGAGGCCCTGCTGATCGGGGCCGTCCTGGCCGTGCTGGTGGTGTTCGTCTTCCTCAGGGACATCCGCGCGACGATCATCGCCGCCGTGGCCCTGCCGCTGTCGCTGATCCCGACATTCGCCGTGCTGTCGGCCACCGGCCAGTCGCTGAACGGGGTGACCCTGCTGGCGCTGTCCCTGACCATCGGCATCCTGGTCGACGACGCCATCGTCGAGATCGAGAACATCGTCCGGCACATGCGCGACGGGAAGTCGCCGTACGACGCCTCGATCGAGGCGGCTGACGAGATCGGCCTCGCCGTCGTGGCCACCACCTCGACCATCATCGCCGTGTTCGCGCCGGTCGGCTTTATGCCCGGCATTATCGGGCAGTTCTTTATCGCCTTCGCCCTGTCGGCCTGCGTGGCGGTGTTCTTCTCGCTGGTGGTGGCGCGGATGCTGACGCCGCTCATGGGCGCCTATTTGCTCAAGCATTCGGACAAGCACCACGACGCCGATCCGTTCTGGATGAAGCCCTATCTCGGCGCCCTGAAGGTGGCGCTGGGCAACCGCTGGAAGGTGTTCGCCGCCGGCATCGTGATCTTCGCCGGATCGATCTTCCTCGGCATGCAGGTGCCGGCCGAGCCCTTCCCGGCGGGAGACCAGGGCCGCGCCTCGTTCAGCGTCGAACTGCCGCCCGGGGCGACGCTGCAGGAGACCGACGCCATCGTCGAGCAGATGACGCGGGTGCTGTCGGAACGGCCGGAAGTCGAGTCGGTCTACAGTTCGATCGATGTGGCCTCGGCCAGCGTCACGGCCGATCTGGTCGACAAGGGCCAGCGCCAGCTGAGCCAGCAGGATTTCACCCGGCAGATGGTCGACCGGTTCCGCAACATCCCCGGGGCCCGCATCGGCGCCGGCGGCGGCGGCGGCGGCGGACCCGGCGACGGCACCAAATTCAGCCTGTCGCTGCTGAGCGACAACGGCCCCGCGCTGGAGGCCGCCACGCGCGCGGTCGAGGCCGAGATGCGCAACGTTCCGGGGCTGGCCAATGTGGTCAACACCGCCTCGATCGCGCGGCCGGAGATTCTGGTCACGCCCAAGCCCGATCAGGCGGCCCTGATGGGCGTGTCGACCGGCGCCATCTCGCAGACGGTGCGGGTGGCGACGCTGGGCGACGTCGATCAGAACCTGCCCAAATACAATCTCGGCGACCGCCAGATCCCGATCCGGCTGATGCTCAGCGAGGAGGCGCGGCAGAACCTGTCGGTGGTCGAGAACCTGCGGGTGCCGACCGCCTCGGGCGCGGCCGTGCCGCTGGGCGCCGTTGCGGATATCAGCTTCGGCGCCGGGCCGTCGGAGATCACCCGGCGCGACCGCTCGCGGGTGGCGACCATCACGGCCGAGCTGGAAGGCATCACGGTCGGCGAGGCGGCCAACCGCGTGAGGGCGCTGGAGCCGGTCAAGAACCTGCCTGAAGGCGTGCGCGAGGTGCCGTCGGGCGACGCGGAGTTCCTCGCCGAAATGGTCAGCGGCTTCGCCATCGCCTTCGGTTCTGGCCTGCTGCTGATGTACGCGGTGCTGGTGCTGCTGTTCAAAAGCTTCGCCTATCCGATCACCATCATGGCCGCCCTGCCGCTGGCCATCGGGGGCGCCTTCATCGGCCTGCTGCTGATGGGGTCGAGCTTCTCGATCTCGTCGCTGATCGGGATTCTGATGCTGATGGGCATCGCGGCCAAGAACTCGATCCTGCTGGTCGATTATGTGATCATGGCGCGCAAGTCCGGCATGACCCGCCACGAAGCGCTGCTGGACGCCGCCCACAAGCGGGCCAGACCGATCATCATGACTACGGTGGCCATGGGCGCCGGCATGATGCCGATCGCCATCGGCCTGGGCGCCGACGTGGCGTTCCGTCAGCCGATGGCCATCGCGGTCATCGGCGGGCTGATCACCTCGACCTTCCTGTCGCTGCTCTACATCCCGGCGATCTTCACCATCGTCGACGACATCGCGGGCTTCTTCGCCCGGCGGATGGCCAGGATGTTCGCCAGCCAGCGGCACACCCCGGGCCGCCCGGCCCCGGCGGAGGCGGAGTAGGCGAGGACCAGGCGTGAAGGAAGCGGACGCGATCGGCGTCCGCTTCCGACCCGTTTCGGACGTTGCTCAGGTCAGCATCGAATGGAGCGCCGAGGCAATCGCGCGCCAAGGGCTGCTGTCAAAGAGGAAGGCTTCCGCGGCCTGCTCGCCGACCACGGGCAGGCCGACCCACCACCAGACGGGATGAACGCGCCCTTCGACAAACCGGTCTCGAACCATCGCGATTGGCACGAGGCTGTAGGCCGCGACCACTCCGAACCAGATTTCAGGTCTGGGCACGTCGGGAAACCAGTGGCGCAGCCGGAACCAAGCGGGCCAAAGCACCACGATGGTCGCCAGCAGCATGAGCCGCTTGTGGACTGCGGGTCGGCTGCGGAAGGCGACGCCAGCCGCGACCAGAGCTAAGAACACCGTCATGGCGGTAACCACACCCAGAAGGCTGGAGACGGCGGCGGGTCCGATACCGGCGGCAAAGTCGCGCTCGACGACGTAGATCCCGACCGGCACCCCCGTGATGGCGACAGCGAAGGCGATGAAGACTCCGATGGCTCCGGTCCGCACGTGTATTTCATAACGGCCCGCTCGGATGAGTGTCGGCTGCAGAACGAACAGCAGCACCCAAGCGAAAGCTGCGGCGCCGTGCAGATGCACGACCAGCGGCGCATCGAACGTTCCTGCGACGATTGGGGCGAAGAACGTCTTTGCAAAGCCAGCCAGCGCCACGGCCAAGCCGAGCAGGGCCATCCCGACGAAGAACATAGGCGCCCTGCCCGCCAGCTTGCCGCTCATCAGCCCGCTCCCCCCAATGGGAAGGTGGCACGAGGGAGAGCGGCCTGTCGAGTGAGGTCCGCTTTCCACCCCTGGGCGACGTTCCGCTCCCGACCCGATCCGGACGTCCTCAATGAGTGCGGGACAGTCGCGCACCCCTCTCCGCCGGCTTTCGTCAGGGGCCGCCCGCCCGCAATCCGCCTTGATTGGACGGGACGGCAACCTTAGAGCCCGCCCACCTCAGGGCGGTATGAAAACCGGAAGACAGTGCCGGATCATGGCCGCCGAGGCGGCCGGCCGGGCCTATGTCACCACCGACGAGGTTCTCAGGGCGCAGCTGACGGCGCACGCCCTCGCCTGGGAGGCGCTGGGCGAAAGGGCGGACAGGCACGACGCCCTGCTTCTGTCGCTTCTGCCCTGACCACCCGCGCCCCGGACGATCCCGCGATCGAGGCCGGGCCCCCAAGACAAAGCCGGCCGGGGTCGCCCCCGGCCGGCTCGTCCGTCCCGCCGTGAAGCGGTTCTAGTATTTGAGGCGCAGGGTGGCGCCGTAGGTGCGCGGGGCGCCGAGGAAGGCGTCGTAGGTCTGGGTGTCCAGCGCCGGGTTGTAGTAGGTGCCGTTCGGCTGGACCGTGGTCTGGAACGCCGAGCCTTGCAGCGGGGCGTTGTAGGCGACCTGGATGTACTCCTCGTCGGTCAGGTTCTGGACCCACAGCTCGGCCGTCCAGCGTTCGTCCGCGCTGCCGACCATGATGCGGCCGTTCAGGGTCGCGAAGCCGTCCTGCTGCTTGTACGGCAGCAGGTCCGAGCCGGTGTTGTACTCGGTCATATATTTGCCGGCGAGGCTGAAGCCCGCGCGCAGGTTGTCGCCGACGTTGCGATCGAAATTGATCGACAGGGTCGAGGACCATTCCGGCGCGAACGACGCCCGGGCGCCCGGCAGCAGCGACAGCTGCGGGAAGTTGCCGGGGCTGGCCAGGTCGGCGGCGGTGAAATCGCCATATTTGGCGTCGGTCCAGGTGACGCCGCCCTGGAAGCTCAGGCCCTCGACGGGCGAGAACCACACGAAGTCGGCGTCGACGCCGCGCGAGGTCAGCTCGGGGATCGACTCCACCACGAAGGCGGTGCCGAGGAAGGTGTTGAGCTGGAAGTCCTCGAACGTCTGGTCGAAATAGGTGGCGTTGAGCAGCAGGGTGCGGTCCAGCAGGGTCATCTTCAAGCCGGCCTCGTAGCTGTCCACGACCTCGGACGGGAACAGGGTCGAGGCCTCCGGCGTGATGCCGGCCTGCACGCGGTCCAGGTTGTAGCCGAAGCTCTTGTAGCCGCGGGCGTACGACACATAGGCCAGGACCGACGGGTTGAGGCGGTAGGACGCCTTGATCGTGCCGCTGAGCTCGCTGTCGTCGAACTCTTCGGAGACCGCACGGTTGGAGAAGAAGACGTTCGACCACGGCAGACAGAAATTGCCCAGCACGGTGGCGGCGTTGCCCGCCCCCAGCACCGCGCCGATGGCGCCGGCGTTGCCCAGGGCGGCGGCGCAGGTGCCGCCGTTGCCGTTGGTGTTGGTCTGCTGACCGGTCAGCGACTTGTCGTCCATCGTGTAGCGCAGGCCGAGGGTCAGATCGAAGGCCTCGGTGACATGCCAGGTGTTGTTGGTGAACACCGCGAACGAGGTGGATTCCTGCTCGTAGCTGTCCTCGAAGCCCTGGCCGACAATGAAGCCGGGGCCGCCGCCGCCGAGGGCGCCGCCGGTGCCCAGGCAGGTGCCGAAGCCGACCGGGGTCTGGCCAGGCGCCGTGTAGCAGCCGATGGTGTTCGGGCTGATCGGCAGGGCCGGGTTCACCGCGTTCAGACGGGCGCTGAGCAGCAGCGACAGGAACGGCGTATAGTCGTCGCCGAAATACCAGCTGTCGGTGCGGCCGATGTCTTCCTTGGTGGCGAAGACGCCGACCAGCCAGTCGAGGGTGTCGGTGGCCCCGGCGAGGCGGAACTCCTGGGTCAGGTTCTCGACCTCGAAGCCGAAGTCGCCGTCCTGCTCGCGGTAGGCGATGTCGGCGCCGGTGTAGTCGATCTCGTGGCCGAGGCTGGACGTCCAGTCACGCCATGAGGTGACGGAGGTCAGGGTGGCGTTCATCGAGTTCAGGTCGATGTTGGCCTCGACCGACACGCCCATGTCCTCGACTTCCTGACCGCTCCCGCGGTTGGCGTAGCCGGTGCGCGAGAACGGCAGCGGGCCGAAGCCGGCGGCGGGCGGACGCTGGCCCGTGCCGTTGGAGAGCATGTCGACGAACGGATAGGTCGGGCCGGTGCGGATCTGCGTGCCGATGCAGCAGTATTCGTCGCGCGAGGAATAGTCGCCGATGACCCGGACCGAGGTGTTGTCGTTGGGCAGCCACAACAGCTGGCCGCGGACGGTGCCGAAGTCCTGGTTGTTGTCGTCCGTTTCCTGACGGGGGCCGTCACCCGTGTCGATCTCCATGAAGCCGTCGCGGAGGCGGCGACCGGCGTAGAGACGGAAGGCCAGGGTGTCGCTGATCGGGCCGGTGACCGAGCCCGAGGCGGCCAGGGCGCCGTAGTTGCCCACGGTCAGTTCGGCGTTGTAGCCGGGGGTGAAGGACGGGGCCTCGGTGATGATGTTGATGACGCCGGCCGAGGTGTTCTTGCCGAACAGCGTGCCCTGCGGACCCTTCAGCACCTCGATGCGCTGCAGGTCGCCCAGGTCGCCGAAGCCGACCGAGTTGCGCGAGCGGTAGACGCCGTCGATGACCACGCCGACCGAGCTTTCCAGGCCGGGGTTGTCGCCGACCGTGCCGACGCCCCGGATGCGGGCCGTGGTCGAGGCCTCGGACGAGGTCGAGGTGACGGTCATGCCCGGGGTCAGGATCTGCAGATCCTTGATGTCGCGGACGCCGGCGTCCTCCAGCGTCTCCTGCGACAGGCTGGTGACCACAATCGGCACGTCCTGCAGGTTCTGCTCGCGCTTCTGGGCCGTGACGATGATGTCGTCGACGGTCGTGGCGGTCTGGCCCTCCTGGGCCTGGGCGACGCCGGCGAAGCCGAAGGCGACGGCACCGACGACGGCGGCCGACGCAGTGGTGCGAAGAAGGTTGGTAAGGCGCATGCACGGCTCCCCGACAATGGCCGGGTCCCCACATGGAGCGGGTTGCCGCGGCGTTTCCTGATCCCTGGCCCACGCTCTTCTGTCGGAGCGTGGAAACTCCAGCATTCGGGGTAATCCAAGCCGGACTCCGCCACAAGCGCCGGGGCGCCGGAGGGCCGCATTTCCGCCGTGCCGCTTGCGTCACTGTGACGCAAAAGCGACAGAAACGGATGACGCTACGTCAATATTCGCCCTCTATTCGCCAGTATCCGCGAGCTTCCCGGCCAATTCCTTGCGCCGGCGCCCTGCAACCGCGAGCACCAGGGCGCCCGCGACAGCCGACAGGAACGACCCTCCGAGCACGCCCAACTTCACCTCGACTTGCTCGGGCGAGTCGATCGCCCCCGGGAAGGCCAGGATGCCTATGAACAGGCTCATGGTGAAGCCGACCCCGCACAGCAGACTGACGCCGTACAGTTCGAGCCAGGTCGAGCCGGTCGGACGGCGGCCGATCTTCAGGACCGAGGCCAGGGCGGCCGCCCCGAAGACGCCGATCTGCTTGCCCACGAACAGGCCCAGGGCGATGCCGATGACCAGCGGCGCGAAGGCCTGCTCCAGCGAAAGGCCGCCGAAGCTGACACCGGCCTTGGCGAACGCGAACAGCGGCAGGACGAGGAAGGCGACATAGGGGTGCAGGTCGTGCATCGCCTCGCGCAGGGGGCTCTGGCCGTCGCTGTGGCGCTCGTTGACCGGGACGATGGCGGCGAAGGCCACCGCCGTCAGGGAGGTCGACAGGCCGGACAGCACCGTCAGATACCAGACCAAGCCGAAACCCAGCACCCAGAAGGGCGCGGGTATCTTGCGGAACCGGCTGAACACGCCGCCGGCGACCAGCATGGCGCCAATCCAGAGCAGCGGCTGCCAGACCAGGCCGCTGGAGAACAGGGCGGCGATCAGGGCGATGGCGCCGAGGTCGTCGACGATGGCCAGCGTCAGCAGGAAGACGCGCAGCGACGAGGGCAGGCTGCGCGCCGCCACCGCGAAGACGGCGAGGGCGAAGGCGATGTCTGTGGCCAGCGGAATGGGCCAGCCGCCGTGCGGACCGGCCATCAGGTTCGAAACGGTCAGATAGACCAGAGCCGGCGCGACCATGCCGCCCACGGCCGCCAGCACCGGCGTGGCGAGCTTTTTCGGATCGCTGAGCTCGCCCCTGAGGATCTCGTATTTGATCTCCAGCCCGACGACGAGGAAGAAGACGGCCATCAGGCCTTCCTTGATCCATTCGGAAATCGTCAGCTCGAGCAACAGCGGGCCGACCTGGACCACGTGCTCGCTTTTCAGCCAGCTGAAATAGGTCCCCGACAGGGGCGAGTTGGCGACAATCAGCGCGGCCAGGGCGGCGAAGCCGAGGACGACGCCGGAGGCGGCCTCGGTCTTGAGGAAATCGAGGGTGATCTTGCGCGCCACGGCGGCCTCCGGATCTGAAAGGACTGTCGTGGCGCCCGGTTATCGACGGGCGCCGGACCGGGTTCGCGCCGCGAATGCGGGCGCCGGCCTGGCCCTGCGGCGCCGCGAACGACGAAGGGGCCTGATCTCTGGGACCGAATTTACGTTGTTCCGGCACGGCGGCGCAAGAAGGCATCGCGTTCGACTCCCCTCCCGGCCGGGAGAGGGTTTCGATCCTTCGGCTTGCACCAACTTTCGCTCGGGCGCATCTCGCCCCTATGCCGCCCTCGTCTCACTACCGTCCCGAGCCGCGCTTCTTCGATCTGGGAGAGGACTATGGCGACGCCGTGCGGGCGGCTGACTTTCCCGAGGCGCGCCTGCGCTTCCGCAACGACCGCGCCGCCGCGACGGTCGGGCTGGAGACGCTGACCGAGGCCGAATGGATCGCCCATTTCGGACGATTCGAGCCCCTGCCCGGCCAGCCCGGGCCGGTGGCCATGCGCTATCACGGCCATCAGTTCCGCACCTACAATCCTGACCTCGGCGACGGGCGGGGGTTCCTGGCGGCGCAGCTGCGGGCGGATGACGACAGACTGCTCGATCTCGGCACCAAGGGCTCGGGCCAGACGCCGTGGTCGCGGGGCGGCGACGGGCGACTGACGCTCAAGGGCGGGCTGCGCGAGGTGCTGGCGGCCGAGATGCTGGAGGCGCTGGGCGTTCCGACCAGCCGGGCCTTTTCGCTGATCGAGACCGGCGAGGCGCTGGAGCGGGGCGACGAGCCCTCTCCCACGCGTTCGGCCGTGCTGGTGCGGCTGTCGCACAGCCATGTGCGCTTCGGGACCTTCCAGCGGGCGGCCTATGTCAGTCGGCCGGACATGATCGAGGCGCTGGTCGAGCATGCGCGGTCGCTCTACCACCCAGGCGTCGCCGTGGGCGATACGCCCGGGTTCCTGCGCGCCGTGGTCGAGGCCTCGGCCCGGCTGGCCGCCCGGTGGATCGCCGCCGGCTTCGTGCACGGGGTGCTCAACACCGACAATCTGAACGTCACCGGCGAGAGCTTCGACTACGGGCCGTGGCGCTTCCTGCCGCACTACGAGCCCGGGTTCACCGCGGCCTATTTCGACCATTTCGGCCTCTACGCCTTCGCCCGCCAGCCCGAGGCGGTGTTCTGGGCCCTGACCCAGCTGGGCGGGGCGCTGAAGCTGGTGGCGGACGCCGAGTCGCTGACCGACGCGCTGAACGGATTCGGCCCGGCCTATATCCGCGAACTGCGCGCGGCCTTCCTGACGCGGCTGGGGGTGCGATCGCTCGGCGAGGCGGCGGATCAGAGACTGCTGGACACCACGCTGGCGCTGTTGCGCGAGGGCGGCGAGGCGCTGCGCTGGGAGCCGCTGTTCTTCGACTGGTTCGGCGGCTTCGCCTCGTCGGCGCGGGCGCTCGGCGGGCCGAGGGGCAAACTCTACCAGGGCGAGGCGTTCGACGCCTTCCGCTTCGCCCTGTTCGAGCATGAGCCGGACCGGCCGGAGCGGCTGGAGCACCCGATGTTCGCCGCCCCGGAGCCCGAGGAGATGCTGATCGACGAGGTCGAGGCGATCTGGGCGGCGGTCGACGCGGACGACGACTGGGGGCCTTTCGCAGGCAAGGTCGCGCGCATGCGGCGGGCCGGCGAGGCGTGGCGTCTGTACGGCTGCTGACAACAGGCTGGCAGCAGGGTGGCGGTAGGGATACGAGGCCGGTGATCGACCGGCGACCGCCTGGACCCGCCCCTCGTGCCCTGCCCTCTTCAGCCCTCGGACCGCTCCTGTCTCAAGACCCCGGAACGGAGCGCCGCATTACAGGGATTTATGAATACGGCCACGCTTTGGCCGTGGGGCGCGCGCAGAAGGCGGTCACGGATGGTTACGGTCCCGCTTCGCACCCTTGCGGAACGGACCGGGCGATCCGACATCGCCACTGTTGCCAATAGAACGAGCGCTCCTCCCCGGGCGTCACATAAAATGACTTCTCAGGTTCTCACCCCCGCCCGCTCGCGCCTCGCCGCCAGCTACCGCAATCTGACGCTCTGGACGCTGCAGGGCTGGCTGGCGATGTTCTTCATCGCCGCCGGCTACGCCAAGCTGTCCGAGCCGATGACCAACCTCGTCGAGCTGATGAAATGGCCGGCGCTGGTCACCGAGAACATGGTGCGCGGCCTCGGCGTGGCCGAGATCGTGCTCGCCGTGCTGGTGCTGGCGCCGCTGGTGTCGTGGAAGCACGGCCGGCCGCTGCTGGTCACGGCCGCCGCCGGCCTGCTGGCGCTGGAGGTCATCATGTTGGCGGTGCACGCCGCCGGCTTCGAGGGCGGGCTGGCGCTGACCAATCTGGTGCTGATCGCCATGACCGCGCCGGTGCTGTGGTATCGGGCGCGGGAAGTGCGGTGAGCGCAGGGATGAGGGATTAGGGATGAGGGATGAGGGGTTGGCGCGCGTCGAGCGTACCGCGTGCCGGACCTCTATTCCCTGATCTCAATCCAATCCGTCAGCCCTCATCCCTAATCCCTCGCGCCCTTCGAACCTTCCCTTTACGTGCACGTAAAGATCGGTTTATCTGGCGGCATGGCGACCGCCGACGACCACCGCACCTATTCAATCCGCCAGCTGTGCCGCGAGTTCGGGGCCACGGCGCGGGCGCTGCGCTTCTATGAGGACAAGGGCCTGCTCACGCCCGCCCGCAAAGGCCAGACGCGGGTCTATGACGCGCGCGATCGGGCGCGGCTGAAGCTGATCCTGCGGGGACGTCGCATCGGCTTCTCGCTGCAGGAGATCCAGGAGATGCTGGATCTCTACGACCACGACAATCACAACGCCCACCAGATGGCCGTCGCCCTGCGCCGCCACCGGGCCCAGATCGAGGCGCTGAAGCAGCAGCGCGAGGACCTCGACGCCGCCATCGAGACGGCCGAGGAGGCCTGCGCGGTGATGGAGCGCAAGCTGGGCGAGCACCGCCCGGACCTGCTGCCCGGCGCCGACGAATATGCGAACCTGCTGAAGTCGCGCCTGAACCCCGACCACAACGTCCAGCCCTTCAAAGCGAGAGCGTAACTCCATGGCCTACAAGGCGCCCGTCCGCGACCTGACGTTCATCCTGAACGAGGTGCTGGAGATCGATCGCTATTCCAATCAGCCCGGCTTCGCCGAGGTGTCGTCGGAGTTGGTCGGCCAGATCCTCGAGGAGGGCGCGAAATTCGCCGAGGAGGTCATCGCCCCGTTGAACCGGGTCGGCGATCTGGAAGGCTGCAAATGGGAGAACGGCAAGGTCACCGGTCCGACCGGCTGGAAGGAGGCCTATCAGCAGATGGTCGCCGCCGGCTGGCCGGGCCTGTCGTCCGATCCGGAATACGGCGGACAGGGGATGCCGGCCATCGTCGGCATGGCGTTCGGCCAGATGACCGCCGCCGCCTCGGCCGCCTTCTCGATGTATCCGGGGCTGACGCACGGCTGCTACGAGGCGCTGCACGCCAACGGCTCGCCGGAGCAGAAGGCGACCTATCTGCCCAAGCTGGCCACCGGCGAGTGGGGCGGGACGATGAACCTGACCGAGCCGCAGTGCGGCACCGATCTGGGGATGATCCGCACCAAGGCGGTTCCGAACGGCGACGGCAGCTATTCCATCACCGGCCAGAAGATCTGGATCAGCTCGGGCGAGCACGACTTCACCGACAACATCATCCATCTGGTGCTGGCCCGGATCGAGGGCGCGCCGGCGGGGATCAAGGGCATCAGCCTGTTCGTCGTGCCGAAGTATTTCGTCACCGAGGACGGGGGCGTGGGCGAGCGCAACGAGGGCGCGGGCTGCGCCGGGCTCGAGCACAAGATGGGCATCCACGGCAACGCCACCTGCGTCATGGCCTATGACGGCGCCAAGGGCTGGCTGGTGGGCCAGGAGAACAAGGGCATGGCGGCGATGTTCGTCATGATGAATGAGGCCCGCCTGGGCACCGGCCTGCAGGGGCTGTCGATCGGCGCCGCGGCCTATCAGGCGGCGGCGGAGTTCGCGAAGGACCGGCTGCAGGGCCGCTCGCTGACCGGACCGAAGAACCCGGACGGCCCGGCCGACCCCATCATCGTCCACCCGGATGTGCGGCGCATGCTGATGGAGGCGAAGGCCTTCGTCGAAGGCGGTCAGGCCTTCATCCTGTGGACCGCGTTGCAGGCCGATCTGCAACGGTCCGAAGACGAGGCCGTGGCGACCAAGGCGCGCGACTACATGGGCCTGATCACCCCGGTGCTGAAGGCCTATCTGACCGACAAGGGCTTCCACGCCGCCTCGCTGGCCATGCAGGTGCACGGCGGCAGCGGCTATACCGAGCATTTCCCGGCCAGCCAGTATCTGCGCGATGCGCGGATCACCATGATCTACGAGGGCGCCAACGGCATCCAGGCGCTCGATCTGGTCGGGCGCAAGCTGCCGGCCAACGGCGGGCGGGCGATCATGACCTGGTTCGCCGAGATCGACGCCTTCACCGCCGAGCACGGCGGCGACGAGGCGGTGAAGCCGTTCATCGACGGCCTGGCCGACGCCAAGAAGAAGCTGCAGGAGGCCACCATGTGGCTGATGCAGAATGGCATGCAGAACCCGGACAATGCCGGGGCGGCGTCGACGGATTACCTGAACATCTTCGGCCTGACGGCGCTGGCCTATGTCTGGGCCCAGATGGCGATCGCGGCGCAGAAGGCGATCGAGGGCGGATCGACCGATCCGTTCTACGCCAACAAGATCGCCACCGGCCGCTATTTCGTGGAGCGCATCCTGCCCGACGCGGGGGCTCATCTGGCCAAGCTGAAGACCGGCTCGGACGTGCTGATGGCCCTGCCGGCGGGGGCGTTCTGAGCGTGAACGTCCTCAACGTCCCCGAACCGGCCTTCATGCAGGAAGAGGAGATCACCCTCTTCTCGGACAGCGTCGGCAAATGGATCGACGAGCATGCGCCGCCGGAGAAGTTCCAGCAGTGGATCGCCGCCTCCTCGGTGCCGCGCTCGCTGTGGAACGACGCCGGCGAGGCGGGGCTGCTCGGCCTGTCGATGCCCGAGGCCGACGGCGGCATGGGCGGCGACTACCGGCATGAGGTGGTGCTGATGCGCCAGCTGGGCTGGAAGGGCGCGGACCACTTCGGCATCTCGCTGCACAATGCGATCGTCATGCCCTACATCTGGCACTACGGCACCGAGGAGCAGAAGGCGCGCTGGCTGCCGCGGCTGCAGTCCGGCGAACTGGTCGGCGCCATCGCCATGACCGAACCGGGCGCGGGCTCCGACCTGCAGGGGGTCAAGACCACCGCTATCAAGCAGGGCGGCCACTATGTGGTGAACGGGTCCAAGACCTTCATCACCAACGGGCAGCTGGCCAATTTCATCATCGTCGTGGCCAAGACCGATCCGTCGGAGGGCGCCAGGGGCACGTCTCTGATCGTGGTCGAGACCGATGGCGCGGAAGGCTTCGAACGCGGCCGCAACCTGCACAAGATCGGCATGGAGGCCAACGACACCTCCGAGCTGTTCTTCAACGACGTGAAGGTCCCGGCCGAGAACGTCATCGGCGGCGGCGAGGGGGAGGGCTTCATCCAGCTGATGCAGCAGCTGCCGCAGGAGCGGCTGAACATCGCCGTGCAGGGCGTGGCGGCGGCGGAACGCGGGCTGCAGGAGACGCTGGCCTATGTGAAAGAGCGCAAGGCCTTCGGGAAACGGGTGATCGACTTCCAGAACACCCAGTTCAAGCTGGCCGAGGTGAAGACCAAGCTGACCGTAGCCAAGGTGTTCGTCGACCACTGCCTGGGCCTGCACCTGCAGGGCAGGCTGGACGCGGCGACGGCCTCGATGGCGAAGTACTGGGTCACCGACATCCAGGGCGAGGTCATCGACGAGATGCTGCAGTTGCACGGCGGCTACGGCTATATGAACGAGTACCCGATCGCCCAGCTGTACAAGGATGCGCGGGTGCAGCGGATCTACGGCGGGACCAACGAGATCATGAAGCTGCTGATCGCGCGGACGCTGTAGACCTTGCGGAAACGTACGCATTCGCGTACATTAGCCGCATGAACGCGATCTCCGTCACAGAACTCCGCAAGAACCTCGCCGCCAACATCGAGCGGGTCACGGCGGATCACGACTATACGATCATCACGCGCGAGGGCGGCAAGCCCGCCGCGGTGCTGATGTCGCTGGAGGATTTCGCTTCCTGGCAGGAGACGGACTACCTGCTGCGCAGTCCGGCAAACCGCGCCGAACTGCTGGCCTCGATCGCCGAAGCTGACGCCGGCAAGGTTGTGGCACACGATCTGATCGAATGAACATCATGTTCACCGGCCGGGCGTGGTCCCACTACGTCTACTGGCAGGAAAATGATCGAAAGCTGCTCGCGAAGCTCAACGGCTTGATCAAGGAATGTTCCCGGACGCCCTTCACCGGATCGGGCATGCCTGAACCGCTTCGAGGGGATCTGAAAGGGTGGTGGTCGCGCCGCATCAACCAGGAGCACCGTTTGATCTATCGCGTCACAGACCAAGGCTTGGAGATCGTTCAATGCCGGTATCATTACTGACGGCATGATCCGCCTCCACGTCCCTCAGCCTCTGTCCGTCGGCGCGGCCGTCCTGCCGACGCTCGACCAGTCGCGGTATCTGACGCAGGTGATGCGGCTGAAGGCGGGGGATGCGCTGCTGGTGTTCAACGGCGTGGACGGGGAGTGGCGCTGCACGGTCGCGGAGGTGCTGAAGAAGGGCGTGGTGCTCAAGGCCGAGGCGCAGGTCCGGCCCCAGACGACCGTGCCGGACGTGCACCTGCTGATCGCGGTGGTGAAGAAGGCGGCGCTGGAGTTCGCGGTCGAGAAGGCCACGGAGCTGGGGGCGGCGCGAATCGGCTTGGTCACCACGCGGCGGACGCAGGGCGACCGGGTGCGGATGGACCGGCTGGAGGCCATCGCGGTCGAGAGCGCCGAACAGACCGGGCGGCTGGATGTGCCGGCGATCGACCTGCCGGTGAAACTGGACGGGCTGCTGGACGGCTGGGACGCCGGACGGCGGCTGATGTTCTGCGACGAGACGGGGGGCGAGCCGGCGATGCGGGCGTTAGCCGCGGCGGGCGACGGTCCGTGGGCCATATTGATCGGGCCGGAGGGCGGGTTCGCGCCGGAGGAGCGGGAGCGGCTGCGCGCCCTGCCCTTCACCACGGCGGTGTCGCTGGGGCCGCGGGTGCTGCGCGCGGATACGGCGGCGACGGCGGCGTTGACGCTGTGGCAGGCGGCGGTCGGCGACTGGGAACGATAGACCCAAGGCCGCCTTATCGATGTCCGCGCCGAATGGGGCTTGAGCGCACGGCCAAGCCCGCCCATCTAGCGGCGACACCGGACTGGAAGACCGCATGGCCGACGCCGAACCGCTTACCCGCGAAGACCTGATCGGCGCCCTGTCGAAGGGGTCCAAGCCGAAGGACCAGTGGCGCATCGGCGCCGAGCACGAGAAATTCGGCTTCGACCGGTCGACGCTGCGGCGGCCGGCCTATGAAGGCCCCAACGGCATCAAGGCGATGCTGGAGGGGCTGACCCGGTTCGGGTGGCGTCAGGTCTACGAGGGCGACCACGTCATCGCGCTGGAGCGGGAGAACGCCGAGGGCTACACGGCGTCGATCTCGCTGGAGCCGGGCGGCCAGTTCGAGCTGTCGGGCGCTCCGCTGAAGGACATCCACGACATCTGCGACGAGACCGGCCGCCATCTGATGGAGGTCAAACAGGTCGCGGACCAGCTGAACCTGGGCTTCATCGGGGCCGGCTTCGATCCGCTGTGGCGGCGCGAGGACGTGCCGGTCATGCCCAAGGGCCGCTACGACATCATGCGGGCCTATATGCCGAAGAAGGGCTCGCTGGGCCTCGACATGATGCTGCGCACCTGCACCATCCAGGCCAACCTCGACTTCGACGGCGAGGCCGACATGGTGGCCAAGTTCCGCACTTCGCTGGCGCTGCAGCCGATCGCGACGGCCCTGTTCGCCTGTAGTCCGTTCACGGAGGGCAGGCCGAACGGCTTTCTGAGCGCGCGGGCCAATGTCTGGACCGACACCGATCCGGACCGCACCGGCATGCTGGACTTCGTGTTCCGCGACGGCTTCGGGTTCGAGGCCTACGCCGACTATGCGCTGGACGTACCCATGTATTTCGCCAAGCGCGGCGAGCGCTACGTCGACCTGTCGGGGCAGTCGTTCCGCGCCTTCATGGACGGCAGGCTGGACGCCCTGCCCGGTGAGCGGGCGACGAGGAAGGACTGGGCCGATCATCTGACCACCCTGTTCCCCGAGGTTCGTCTGAAGTCGTACCTCGAGATGCGCGGCGCCGACGGCGGGCCGTGGAGCCGCATCTGCGGCCTGCCCGCGCTGTGGGCCGGGGTGCTGTACGACGCCCCGTCGCTGGCGGCGGCCTGGGACCTGGTCAAGGACTGGGACATCGCCGATCATGAGCGGCTCCGCCGCGACGTGACCCGGCTGGGCCTGAAGGCGGAAGTCGCCGGCCGGTCGGTGCGCGAGGTGGCGGTCGATCTGGTCGATATCGCCAAGCACGGGCTGAAGAACCGGGCCCGCTTCTCGGGCGGCATGGTCGATGAGCGCGGCTATCTGTCGGAGCTGGAAGACATCGCCGACAGCGGGATCACCCCCGCCGACCGCCTGCTGGAGCTGTACCACGGCGACTGGCAGGGGGATGTCAGCCGCATCTACCGCGACTTCGCCTAC
>DASRXE010000180.1:0-6629 GCA_035654315.1 Brevundimonas sp. | reverse complement strand
GCCTCGCAGCGGCCCCCTTTCACATTGAACGAGAACCGGCCGGGGCCGTAGCCGCGGGCCTTGGACTCGGGCAGTCCGGCATACCAGTCGCGGATCGGACCGAAGGCGCCGGTGTAGGTGGCCGGGTTGGAGCGCGGGGTGCGGCCGATGGGCGACTGGTCGATGTCGATGACCTTGTCGAACATCTCCAGCCCCTCGATCCGGTCGAAGGGAGCGGGGGCGTCGGAGGCGTTGTGCAGCCGGCGCGCCGCCGCCTTGTAGAGAGTCTCGATGGTGAAGGTCGACTTGCCGCCGCCGGACACGCCGGTGACGCAGGTGAACAGGCCGGCGGGGATTTCGCCGGTGACGGTCTTCAGATTGTTGCCGGTCGCGCCGCTGATCCTCAGCATCCGCTTGCGGTCGACCGGCCGACGGCCCTCCGGCGGCAATTCGATCTCACGCTCGCCGGTCAGGTATTTGCCCGTCAGTGAGTTCGGATTGGCCATGACGGCGGCCGGCGTGCCCTCGGCGCAGACCTCGCCACCGTGGATGCCGGCGGCCGGGCCCATGTCGATGACGTAGTCGGCCGTCAGGATGGCCTCCTCGTCGTGCTCGACCACCAGCACGGAATTGCCGAGGTCGCGCAGCCCGCGCAGGCTTTCCAGCAGACGGGAGTTGTCGCGCTGGTGCAGGCCGATCGACGGCTCGTCCAGCACATAGAGGACCCCGGTCAGTCCCGAGCCGATCTGCGACGCCAGCCGGATACGCTGGCTCTCGCCGCCGGACAGGGTGCCGGAGGCGCGCGACAGGCTGAGATAGTCCAGCCCGACGTTGTTGAGGAAGCGCAGCCGGTCGGTGATCTCCTTCAGGATGCGCCGCCCGATCTCCATCTGCTTGTCGGTCAGCTTGTCGCCGAGGGCGGTGAACCACTCGTGGGCGTGTTTGATCGACAGCCAGGAGGTCTCGGCGATGTCCGTGCCGGCGATCTTCACCGCCAGGGCCTCGGGCTTCAGCCGCTTGCCGCCGCAGGCCTCGCACGGCGTCTCGGACTGGAAGCGGCCCAGCTCCTCGCGCACCCAGGCGCTGTCCGTCTCGCGCCAGCGCCGCTCGAGGTTCGGCAATACACCCTCGAAGGCCTTCGACACCTCATAGGTGCGGGCGTTGTCGTCGTAGCGGAACTTGATCTTCTCGGTCCCGGTGCCGTGCAGGATCACCCGCTGCGCCGGCTCCGGCAGGTCGCGCCACGCCACGTCCATCGAGAAGCCGTAGTGCCGGCTCAGCGACTGCAGGGTCTGGGTGTAGAGCGGCGACGGGCCACGCGACCACGGCGCGATCGCCCCCTTGTGCAGGGCCTTGTCGCGGTCCGGCACGACCAGATCGGCGTCGAAGGCCAGTTTGACGCCCAGGCCGTCGCACACCGGACAGGCCCCGAACGGATTGTTGAACGAGAACAGCCGCGGCTCGATCTCGCTGATGGTGAAGCCGGAGACCGGGCAGGCGAACTTTTCGGAGAAGGTGATGCGCCGCGGCGCCTCCCCCTCCGGCGCATTGGCCCACTCCGCCACGGCGATGCCGTCGGCAAGGCCCAGGGCGGTCTGCAGGCTGTCGGCGTAGCGGCCCTCCAGCCCCGGCTTGGTGACGATCCGGTCCACGACGATGTCGATGTCGTGCTTGAACTTCTTGTCGAGGGTCGGCGCGTCCTCGATGGCGTAGAATTGCCCGTCGATCTTCAGCCGCTGGAAACCGGCGCGCTGCCACTCGGCGATCTCCTTGCGGTACTCGCCCTTGCGGCCGCGCACGACGGGGGCCAGCAGCAGCAGTCGCTCGCCCTCGGGCAGGGCGGTGAGCTTGTCGACCATCATCGAAATGGTCTGGCTCTCGATCGGCAGGCCGGTCGCGGGTGAATAGGGCACGCCGACCCGCGCCCACAGCAGGCGCATATAGTCGTGGATCTCGGTCACCGTGCCGACGGTCGAGCGCGGGTTTTTCGACGTCGTCTTCTGCTCGATCGAGATGGCCGGGCTCAGGCCCTCGATCAGGTCGACATCGGGCTTGCCCATCAACTCCAGGAACTGACGCGCGTAGGCGCTCAGGCTCTCGACGTAGCGCCGCTGGCCCTCGGCGTAGATGGTGTCGAACGCCAGCGAGCTCTTGCCCGAGCCCGACAGGCCGGTCATCACCACCAGCTGCTCGCGCGGGATGTCGAGATCGACGCCCTTGAGATTGTGCTCGCGCGCACCGCGCACGCGGATGAAATTGTGCTTTTCGGTCATGAGGCCTGAAGGCTTGGGAGTCCGGGAACGCGGAGGAGCCGGGGAGGGTCCGGCGCGACAGCGCTATATGGGGATTGGTTCGCAGGATTCAGCAAGAACATTGTAGGAACAAATCGCCTGCCGCGCCAGTCTGCTGACAGTTTCTGGCAGCAGGCGTGGCCCCGGCCTTCCTAGTTTCCCGGCGTCCGCGCGTTTGCAGGCCTGAGGTACCGCTCGCCCTTGGCCAGCAGCACGCCATTGGCGCCGGCGATGCCAAGTTCCAGGCTCTCGGCGATGCGGCGCGCCCGCTCGATGAAATGATCTGCGGCGGCGGGCGGGCACAGGTCTCGGGCCGTCGCTTCAAACAGCTCCAGCCAGCGGTCGAAATGGCGCGCATCGACCGGCAGCGGCAGGTGCTTGGGCATCGGTCGCCCGTGATAGGCCCCGCTCATCAGCGCCACTGACGACCAGAACAGCCGCATCTGCTCCAGGTGCGGCCCCCAGTCGCTGATGCGCTCATTGAACACTGGACCGATCAGGGGATCGGCGCGCACCCGGTCGTAGAAGCCGTCGACAAGACGGGCGATCATGGGCTCGTCGATGCCGGTTTCAGCCTGGATCTGCTCGATGATCGCGGCCCGGCGGCCGGCGGCGCCCGTCTTTTCAGCGGTGAAATTCATCGGCCTAATCTAGGGGCTGGCCGGGGTCGAAACCAGCGGTCGCGAGGTCGCATCGGCGACCGTCCCGGGCCTCCGGTCACGGCTTCGTCACCCCGGCCCATCGCCGAAATAGCTTGCGAAGCGGGGGTTTCGCACTCATCTTGGGGCTTCGAGTGAGTTCAACGGAGGCCCGACGAACATGATCAGCGCACTGGGAATTGGTTTCGCCCTTTCCGCTTCGCTGCTCGCGTTCGTCCATGTCCTCACCCAGCCTCGCCCCAAGCCCGTCCGCATCCGCACTCGTGACGCTCAATTGCGTCGCGGCCCGCACGCTTGACGGAAACACCCTATTCTCTGACCTGAGCCTCGCCTTCGGGCGCGAGCGCACGGGCGTCGTCGGCCGCAACGGCGCCGGCAAGACCACGCTGCTGCGCCTTGTCGCCGGCCTGGCCGAGCCCGCGGTGGGCTCGATCGCCCGCGCGGGGCGGGTTGGCTGGCTGGAACAGCGGCGCGAGCCCCGGGCGGCCGAGACCGTCTCCGATCTTCTGGACGTCGCGCCCGCCCTCGCCGTGATCCGCCGTGTGCTCGCAGGCGAGGGCGAGCCGGGCGATCTCGGCGCCGCCGACTGGACGCTGGAAGGCCGGATCGAAATCGCGCTGGCGGACGTCGGCCTGCCCGGTCTCGACCTGGATCGCTCCGCCTCGACCCTCAGCGGCGGCGAGCAGACCCGCGTCCGCCTGGCGGCCCTGTTGCTGGAACAGCCCGACCTTCTGGTGCTCGACGAGCCGACCAATCATCTGGACGCCGACGGCCGCGCCGCCGTCGCCGACCTGTTGGCCCGCTGGAAGGGCGGGATGTTGGTGGTCAGCCACGACCGGGCGCTGCTGCGTCGCATGGACCGGATCGTCGAACTGTCCGGTCTGGGGGTCGCGATCTATGGCGGCGGCTACGACCTCTACGCCGAACGCAAGGCGGCGGAGCGAGCGGCGGCGGACCGCGATCTGGGCGTGGCGGAAAGGACCGCGGCCCGGGTACAGCGCGAGGTGCAGGCTGCCGCGGAGAAGAAGGCCCGGCGCGACAAGGCAGGGCGCGCTTTCGCGGCGAAGAAGTCGGAGCCGAAGATCCTGTTGGGCGCCATGGCCGAACGCGCCGAGAATTCGGGCGGGCGCGAGACCCTGCTGGCCCAGCGGCGCGCGGCGGAAGCCGAAGCCGAACTCACCGAGGCGCGCGACCGCGTGGAGCGGGTCCGCGCCATGACCATTCCGATGCCCTCCACCGGGCTGTCGTCAGGGAAGACGGTGCTGGTGCTCGACGAAGCGACGTGGCGAGCGCCCGATAAACGCCGCATCGTCGGTCCCGTCTCGCTACGGATCATCGGCCCGGAGCGGGTGGCGGTCACCGGTCCCAATGGCGCCGGGAAGACCACCCTGCTGCGCCTGATGTCAGGTGAGTTCGAGCCGACGGATGGTCGGGTGGAGCGCCCCGTCGCGGCGGCTCTGCTCGATCAGGAGGCGGCCCTGCTCAGGCCCGAAGAGACGCTGGTTCAGGCCTACCGCCGCCTCAATCCGGAGGCGACGCCCAACGAGGCGCACGCCGCCCTGGCCCGGTTCCTGTTCCGCAACACAGCCGCGCAACGCATTGTCGGGACGCTGTCCGGCGGCGAGCGGCTGCGCGCGGGGCTGGCCTGCGTCATGACCGGCGCCCGGCCGCCGCAGCTGCTGATCCTCGACGAGCCGACCAACCATCTCGACCTGGACTCGATCGCGGCGGTCGAGGCCGCGCTGGCCGCCTATGACGGCGCTGTCGTAGTGGTCAGCCACGATCCCGACTTCCTGCAGGCCATCGGGGTGCAAGGAACGATAGAGCTCAGGCGGTCCGGTTGAACGCCACAGCCCGGCCGTCGCCGACGTTGGCCCGGCCGCTGGCGCCATAGGCCGAGGGGCTGCCACGCTGCGCGGCGACCTCGGCGGCGATGGTCTTGACCAGCCCTTCCGAAATGATCCGTGCCGCCTCGATGGCGCGGGAGTGGCGGGTCAGGATGGCTTCGAACGCCTCGGTGACGCGGATCAGGGCGGCGCGATCCTTGGCCGGCGCGGCGGCCAGCGCCCCGGGGTCAGCCTTCACCTGAGCCGATTCCCGCCGGTAGGCGTTGGCCAGATCCTGCGTTCCGGCCAGGCTGGCGGCGGCGTCCTGCGGCCGGTGCGCCTCGAACGCCTTGGCTTCCGCGCCGAGGCTGGCGGTCAGCCGCTCGGTCAGATCGATTAACTGGCGCACCCGGGCCGTGGCGTTGAGTTCGGCGGTTCCAGTCACTGGCTCTGCTCCTGCATCTTCAACATCTGGGCGACGACCTGGTCGGCGAGGCCGATGCCGCCGGCCTTGACGGTCTGTTTGGCCATGGCCTCGATCATGAAGCTGCGCCACGTGCCCTCGGCCTCGCCGCCCCCGAACGGTCCCTCGGTCGAGAGACCCTCGAACATCGGCTTCATCATCTGCGCCAGGAAGGACGCCTCGAACGCCTCGGCGGTCTCGCGCATCCGGGCCGTGGGCGCGGCCGGCGGCGGTGCGGACGGCGCGGGCTGCAGAAGGGCCGGGGAGACGGACAGGTCGCTCATCCTCACATCACCTCGATTTCGGCCTGGAGCGCGCCCGCGGCCTTGATCGCCTGCAGGATGCTGATCATGTCGCGCGGGCTGACGCCGAGGGCGTTCAGGCCGTTGACGAGCTCAGACAGCGAGGCGCCGCCGCCGATGATCCGCATCTGGGTTCCCAGGTCCTCCTCGACCGAGACATCCGACTGCGGCACGACGACGGTCTCTCCGCCGCGGCTGAAGGGCTCCGGCTGGCTGACCATCGGGGTTTCCTGCACGGAAACGGTCAGGTTGCCCTGGGCGATGGCGACGGTGGAGACCCGCACGGCGTCGCCCATGACGATGACGCCGTTGACTTCGTCGATGATCACCTTGGCCGGCGCGTCGACGTGGACGGGCAGGTTCTCGACCCGGCTGAGGAAGCCGGCCATGCCCATCTGGCCCGGCGAACGCAGGGCGATAACGGTGCCGTTCTCGGCCAGGGCCGCGTTCGGATAAACCTGGTTGATGGCGGCGGCGACGCGCTGGGCCGTGGTGAAATCGGGATTGCGCAGCGTCAGCCGCACCTCGTTCATATTGGCCAGCTGGAAGCCGGTCTCGCGCTCGACCGTGGCGCCCGAGGCGATGCGGCCCGCGGTCGGCACGCCGCGCGTGATTGACGAGCCGGACGAACCGGAGGCCGAGACGGCGCCGGTCTGGATGGAGCCCTGCGCCACCGCATAGACCTCGCCGTCGGCGCCCTGCAGGCTGGTGACCAGCAGTGTCCCGCCCAGCAGGCTCTTGGCGTCGCACATCGACGAGACGCTGACGTCGATGCGCGAACCCGGCGTGGCGAACGGCGGCAACTCGGCCGTGACCATGATCGCCGCCATGTTCTTGGAGTTGGCGTTGGTCCCGCGGATGTTGACGCCGAGGCGTTCGGTCATGCCTTCCAACGACTGGCGGGTGAAAGGACAGTTGCGTAGCGAATCGCCGGTGCCGTTGAGGCCGACGACGAGGCCGTAGCCGACCAGCTGGTTGGACCGCACCCCTTCCACGGCGGCGATGTCCTTGATCCGCGACTGGGCCGCGGCCGGGACGGCGAATCCCGCCACGGCGGCGGCGGTCAGGAGGGAGGCGAGCAGTTTCTGCATCGGTCGGACGTCCGCGAA
>DASRXE010000179.1:0-6020 GCA_035654315.1 Brevundimonas sp. | reverse complement strand
GCGAACAGGGAGGAGACTTATAATCCCAGCCGACGCGCCCGGGCCGAAATCTCCAGCAACAGACGTTCGGCGATCAGCTGATCGGGCGAGCCGGTGGTCTTGGTGGCGATATCGGCGGCGTTGACGCTGTCTAGCACCCGGTCGAGGTCCTCAAGGCGCCAGCTGCGGGCCTGACGCAGCATCTCGGCTTCCTGTTTCCAGAACACGCCGGCGGACTTGGCGGCCTCCTTCGCTCCGGCGCCGTTGGCCTGAAGCACGTTGATGCGGCGCAGCTTGCCGAGGTGGATCGAGGCCTGGCGCACGGCCATGACCGGGCTTTCGCCTTCGGCAAGGGCGCGGCGAAGACCGGACTGGGCGGGGGCGGGACGGCCGCCGAAGGCCTGCAGGGCGGCGTCCTGCAGCGAGGCGTCCGGTTCGACGCCGAGGTGCAGCTCCAGCTCGGCGACGTCGATCGTCTTGCCGGATCCGGGGCCGATATAGAGCACCAGCCGTTCGATCTCCTGACGCATCAGGCCGCGTTCGCGCGGCAGGCGGGCGACGAAGCGGTCGAGGGCGTCCTGGGTCAGGCCGACCTTGTCGGCGGCCAGGGCCTCGCGGGTCATCCGGGCCACGTCGCCGGTCTCGTCCTCGTAACAGGCGATGCCGACGGCGGCGGATGATGCCTCGGCCGCCTTGCGCAGGGCGGAGTCCCGCCCCAGCGCCCCCGCCTCGATGACCAGCATGGCGTCGGGGTTGTAGGCGCCGTCGGCGTGCGCCTTGAGGGCCGCGGCCAGCATCTTGTCGATCGAGGCCTTCTCGGAGCCGAGCCGCACCCGCACCAGCCGGCGGCCGCCGATCATCGACAGGGCGGTGAGGGCCTCGTCGAGCCGGGCCTCGTCGCCATCGATGTCGCTGTCGGTCAGGACGGTGACGTTGAAGGGGTCGTTGAGGTCCGGGGTGATGGCGCGGCACAGCTGGCCCGCGCGCTCGGCCACGCCGGAGCGGTCCTTGCCGTGGATGACGGCGGCGCGCACCGAGCGGTCGGGCGCCTTGAGGAAGCGATCGACCTCGGGCCGTTTCGCCAGGATCATCGGGGGCCCGTCATGGGCGGGCGGGCACGGCCCGCATCAGGTCGAGCCGGATCTGGCGCGCCAGTTCGGCGGCGGCGCGCTCCTCGCCGTCCTGCTGGGCGGCGATGGCGGCGTAGGGTTGGTCGGCGGCGGCGTAGGTGGTGGTCACGGTCTCGACGCCCGACAGGGGCAGGCCGCCGTCGACCGGGGTCAGGATCCAGGCGCCGCGGACGGTCAGTTCATAGCGGGTGGCGGTGTCGTCGATGCGTCGGCCGAGCGGACGGCGCGACTGCTCCACCGTGGTCTCGAGCCGCCACAGCGGGGCCTGTGAGGCGTCGCGGCCGAGAGCATCCTCGAGCTGTTCGCGCAGCCGGTAGCCGAGACGATCGTCCTGGGTGGTGACGGCGATGCGCGACAGGCTGGAGCCGACGCCCGCGTCGCCGTACAGGGGCGTGAAGCCGCAGCCGGCGAGGGCTAGTCCCATGAGCGCGACAAGACCGGCCCCGGCGCGGCGCATCAGCCGACCACCAGATTGACGATGCGATCCTTGACCACCACGATCTTCCTCACCGTCTGACCCTCCAGCCGGGCCTGAACGTCCTCATCGGCCAGGACGATGGCCTCGACCTCGGCCGGCTCCAGACCGCGGGCGACGCGGATCTCGCCGCGGCGTTTGCCGTTGACCTGGATCGGCAGCACGACCTCGTCGTCGGCCGCCAGCGCCGGGTCGAAGACCGGCCACGGCGCGTCGAGGATCATCCCCGCTTCACCCAACCGCGTCCAGCCTTCCTCGGCCAGGTGCGGGGTGAAGGGGGCGACCAGCCGCAGCAGGGCCGACAGGGCCTGGCGCTTCGGCTCGCCGCCGGCTTTCGCATGGTCGCGCACAGTGGCGACGAAGGCGTAGAGCTTGGCGATGGCCGAGTTGAAGCGGAAGCCGTCAATGCCCTCCGACACGGCCTTGATGGCCTTGTGCGTCTCGCGGATCAGGGAGGCGTTGGCCGCCTCGTCGCCCGGAACGGACGGGTCGAAGCCGTCGACCTCGGCCCAGACGCGCTGGACGAAGCGGCTGGCCCCCTCGACGCCGCCGGGAGTCCACTGCACGTCGCGCTCCGGCGGGCTGTCCGACAGCACGAACAGCCGGCCGGCATCGACGCCGTAGGTGTCCACGATTTCCTGCGGGGCGACGACGTTCTTCTTCGACTTCGACATCTTCTCGATGTCACCGATGATCAGGGTCTCGCCGGTCGAGAGCTGGCGGGCCGAACGCTGGCCGCCCGCGTGGATCAGCTCGACGTCGGTCGGCTCGACCCAGGCGCCGTCGGCGCGACGGTAGGTCTCGTGGACCACCATGCCCTGGGTGAACAGGCCGGCGAACGGCTCCTTCACATTCATCAACCCGGCGTCCGACAGAGCGCGTGAGACGAACCGGGCGTAGAGCAGGTGCAGAACCGCATGCTCGACGCCGCCGATATACTGGTCGACCGGCAGCCACTTGTCGGCGGCGACTTTCGAGATCGGCCCGGCGGCGGTCGGGTCGGTGAAACGGGCGAAATACCAGCTGGAATCGACGAAGGTGTCGAGGGTGTCGGTCTCGCGGGTGGCCTGGCCGCCGCACGACGGGCAGGGGACGTGTTTCCAGGTCGGGTGTCGGTCGAGCGGGTTGCCGGGCGTGTCGAACGTCACGTCTTTCGGCAGTTCGACCGGCAGCTGGGCGGCCGGGACCGCACCGCACGACGGGCAATGCACGATGGGGATGGGGCAGCCCCAGTACCGTTGGCGACTGACGCCCCAGTCGCGCAGCCGGTAGATGGTCGCGCCCTCGCCCTGGCCCGCCGCCTCGATCCGGGCGATGGCCTCGGCCTTGGCCGTCTCGATGTCGAAGCCGTTCAGGAAGTCGGACTGAAAAATCGAACCCGGGCCGGTGTAAGCCTCTGTTCCGACGCGGAAATCGTCTCCGGCGCCCTCTGGTCTCACCACCGGGATCACCGGCAGTCCGTATTTGCGCGCGAAGTCGAGGTCGCGCTGGTCATGGGCGGGACATCCGAAGATGGCGCCGGTGCCGTATTCCGACAGGATGAAGTTGGCGATCCAGACGCTGACCTCGCGCCCGTCGAACGGGTGCAGCACCTTCAGGCCGGTGTCGAAGCCGACCTTCTCGGCCTGTTCGATCTCGGCCTGGGTCGAGCCGCCCTTGCGGCATTCGGCGACGAAGGCGGCCGCGTCGGCACTGCTCTCGGCCAAGGCGCGGGCCACCGGGTGATCCGGGGCGATGCCCATGAAGGAGGCCCCGAACAGGGTGTCCGGGCGGGTGGTGTAGATCTCCAGACCCTCAGGCGCGGCCTCGGGGGCCGGACCGGCCCAGCGCCAGGTCATCTGCAGACCCTTCGAGCGGCCGATCCAGTTCTCCTGCATCAACCGGACCTTGTCGGGCCAGCGGTCGAGGCCCTTGAGGCCCTCGATCAGGTCGTCGGCGTAGTCGGTGATGCGCAGGAACCACTGGTTCAGCTTGCGCTTCTCGACGATCGCGCCCGAGCGCCAGCCGCGGCCGTCGACGACCTGCTCATTGGCCAGCACAGTGTTGTCGACGGGGTCCCAGTTGACGACCGAGTCCTTGCGATAGACGAGGCCGCGCTTGAACAGCTCGAGGAACCAAGCCTGCTGCTGGCCATAATAGGCCGGGTCGCAGGTGGCGAACTCCCGTGACCAGTCCAGCGACAGGCCGAGCAGTTTCAGCTGTTCGCGCATGGCGGCGATGTTGGACCAGGTCCAGTCGCCGGGATGGACGCCCCGCTCGATGGCGGCGTTCTCGGCGGGCAGGCCGAAGGCGTCCCAGCCCATCGGGTGCAACACGTCGTAGCCCTGGGCCCGTTTCGAGCGCGCCACCACGTCGCCCATCACATAGTTGCGGGCGTGTCCCATGTGGATATTCCCCGACGGGTAGGGGAACATCTCGAGGACGTAGTATTTCGGCTTGCCGGTCTCGCCCGTCGGCGTGCGGAAGGCGTCGGCGGCCGCCCAGCGGGCCTGCTGGCGGGGTTCGGCGGTCTTGGGCTCGTAGCGGGCCACGGGAGTCCTTCAGGCGGCTCCTCAGGAGTCGGGCCCGGAGGAGAGGGAACGAAGAGGGGAGATCAGCCGGCGTTCTGGAGGTTGAGCTGGCGCGCCTTGGTCAGGATGGCGTTTTCGAGATCGGTCTCGGTCTGGGCGGCCACCGGCGCGCCGACCCACTGGCCGGCGGCGTCGCGCATCTCCTTGGTCACCGTGACGTTCAGCGCGTCGGCGCGAAGCCGGGTGTCGAGGATGAAGACCGTCGCCTTGAAGCGCTCGTTCGGCGTCTGAGGATCGACGTACCAGTCGTAGTTGATGACGCCGCCCCACGGGTCGGCGCTGTCCAGCGGCATGAAGCTGAGGGTGTCGAGCGTGGCGCGCCACAGGAAGGCGTTGACGCCGATGCCTGCCTGGGCCGACGTCGCGGGCTTGGCCCCGCCGCCCATGCCCGGGATCCCGCCGCATCCGCCCAGCATCAGACCCGAGGCGATCAGGGCGATCGCTGCGCCGCGAACCAGCACCATCGAGACTCTCCATTTCATCGAGACGTGGGCGGGCCGTCCCGCGCACGCGCCGGCCCGCCAGAGGCGAAAGCCGAAGCGACGCTCTATAACACGGTGAAAAGGGGCGATGACAAGGCGAAGTCGCATCGGCGTGGCCGGTTGGTGACCGTGGCGCGGCGAAGACGAGTCCCGGGCGACCGTGAACCCGTGACGCTCGCGCCACAGGAGTCCCCCAGAGTCCGGCGGAACCATGGGTTAGGGCCCACGTTTGTTGACCGGGCTGACCAGCGGTGTCTAATCGCTGGCGAGGATCGCGGCGGAGACTCCGTCGCGGCAAGAAGGGCAGGACATGCGCCAGATCACGCGCAGGAACGGCGCCGTCATCGCTGGGCTGACCGCGGGCCTCACGCTTCTGGCCGTGGCCGACGCCGCCTCGGCCCAGGCGGCCGCGCCGCGCAGCCGGGCTCCCGCCGTCACCCTGTCCGAAGCCCAGGCCGCCCGCGCGGCGGCGACCCCGAGCCAGTCGCGACTTCGCTTCACCGAACGCGGCCGCTGGGGCCTCGACCTGAACCTCAGCCAGCCGATCGGCCGGGAGAGCAACCTCGGCGACCTGGAGGCCGGGGCCTATTACCGCGTCAACCCGCGCCTGCGCGTCGGCGCCACCGCCGGCCTGGCCGAGCCCGAAGCTGATCCGGCCCGTCCGCCCCAGACCGACCGCCGGACGGCGCCGCGCTTCCGGCTGGAATCGATCTTCCGCTTCTAGGCATCAGTCCGGGCCGAACGCCGCCCGGATCGCCGACACCCCCGCCAGACCACAGGCGCCCGAGCCGATCAGGGCGCGCGCGTTCGAGCCGTCGATCCCCCCGAGGGCGTAGATCGGAACGCCCGCCCCGCGGGCCAGACCCGTGAAGGTTTCGACCCCCAGGGGCGGTCGCGTCGCCGAGGTCCCGCCCGCCGCGAACACCGGCGACAGCACGGCGGCTTGCAGACCCGCCACGTCCGCCAGGGACTCCGCTGTGTGCGCCGCGCCGGTGATCCGCCAGTCCGGCCGGGCCGCCGCGAGGGTCGGAGCCTGCCCGAGCGCCCGTTCCGGCAAATGGACGCCGTCGGCGCCGACCGCTTCGGCCAGGTCGGCGTCGAGGCCGATCAGCAGCAGGACGCCGTGTCGGGCCGTGGCCTTGCGCAGACGCCGCGCCGTGTCGAGGGCGTCGGGGGCGCCGAACGACCGGAACACCACGCCCGATCCGGGCGGCAGGCGCGCCGCCGTCTCCCATGGCCGGGGCGTCCGGACCGGGTCGGTGAAGAACAGCAGGGGCGGCAGGTCGGGGGGCGGGTTTCCCGGCCGGCGGCTGACATCGGCGGCGTCCCGTGCGAGGACGCGGGCGACCTCCCACAGGATTTCCGCGTCGGACCGGTTCATGGC
>DASRXE010000178.1:0-4034 GCA_035654315.1 Brevundimonas sp. | reverse complement strand
GGCCATCCATCGACCTCCACGAGGACCCCCGAACTCTCCTTCGCCCGGGCTTCATCGCTCGACCACAGCCCGCCGTCATCGAGAAGCGTGGATCCGACGCCCTCCCCGTCCGACGGGATGGGGTGAGTATGCGCGCGGGTCTTCCTGCGGCGGGAAGATTGGGTTGAGAAAAGGGGATGTGCTTGATGTCGCCGGATATTTTTCGCTGAACCCGACTATAGATCCGCGAAAAGGTAGCACAGCGTCACGCCCTGCTTCGTCATCCCCCGGCAAGCGGCGCAGCCGTGCAGACCGGGGGACCCAGCGGCGCGCGCGAGCGTGAAGGTGTCGGGAGCGCCGCTGTTCACGACAGCCTGCCTGAACAGATCGCCTTCGGCGCCGCTGGGTCCCCCGGTCTCGCTGCGCTCGCCGGAGGATGACGACAGGGGGGCGGGCTCGACGGCGCTGCGGCTAATCCAGGGCGCAGATGTCGGGGAGGCCGCGCAGGGCGCCGGCGTGGTCGAGGCCGTAGCCGACGAGGAAGCGGTTGGGGGCGTCCCAGCCGACGAAGTCGGGCTCGGGGGCGCGGGGGAGCGGCCAGGGCTTCCTGGCGAAGACGACGGTGAGAACCTCGGCGGCGCCGGCCTCCTTCGCGATGCGGACCGCTTCGGCGAGCGACAGGCCGGTGTCGAAAACGTCGTCCACAATCAGCACCTTGCGACCGGCGATGGGGCGCTGGAAGGGGGCGTAGACGTCGATCTTGCCGCGGCTCGACTGCTCGTCGCCGTAGGAGGCCAGCCACAGGGCGTCGAAGCGGACGTGGCGGCCGAGGCGCGACAGGGCCCGGGTCAGGTCGGCCGCGAACCACAGGCCGCCGGTCAGCAGCACCGCCGCGACGGTTTCGTCATCGGTGACCGGCGCGATCTGTCGGGCCAGGTCGGCGACGATGCGCGCGACCTCCGCTTCAGGCAGCAGGACGGTGGGGGTCGGGGTGTCAGCCATGCGAGGCGGATACCGCCTCGGGGCCTTGCGAGTCGATAGCCGGGGGCGCCGCGACGGGCACGGCGTCGATCGGCTGCATGTCGAGCGGAGCCGAAACATCGGCCGCCAGGGCTGGGCGCAGGCCGCTGGTCCCGGCGGTCGGGAGCGGCCGGTGCACGACCGGCGGGGCCGGGGTCGGGGCGGGCGCCGCGCGCGTCTCGCCGAGCACGAAGGCGACGCCGACCCCCTGGCCCCTGGCGCCGGGGTCGGGGATGACGGCCGCGAAGCCCTGGACCTTGCCGGGGAGAACCGGGGCGGCGTCGATGCGCACCACGGCGTGGCCGATTTCGGCGCCCTGACGATCCAGAAGGGCGACCCGGACCGGCGGCGCGATCCGCTCGTCGTCGCGTACGTTGCGCAGGGCGCCCGAGACCAGCACCTTGCCGGGGTCGCTGGGCAGGGGCCGGGCGCTGACGGCTTCGAAGTCCAGCCCGGTCGGATTCACGGTCAGGCCGACCGCCGCGTAGGCGGCGGCGGCGCGGGGGGCCATCTCGACCACCTCGACGCGGAACAGCCAGGCGGAGGCCGCCAACGCGGCGAATCCGGAGGCGATGCCGGCCCAGACGACGCCATGGGTCGCGGCCCGGCGCAGCCGGCGCTGCTGCTCGGCGCGGGCGCGGAAGGCCCGCGGCAGTTCGGGCGCGGGGGTCTCGGCGAGGGATTCGGCGGCGGACTCGTCGCGGCGGTCGAAGCTGGCCGGCTCGACGCCGGGCGGGGAGGCCGACAGCTCCAGCGGTTCCTCGAGCGTGGCGCGCCAGGTGTGTTTGCAGTCCTTGCAGCGCACCGTGCGGCCGCCCGGGCCGATCGCCTCATCGGGGGTGAAATAGCTGGTGGCGCAGGACGGGCAGGTCAGTATCATGTGCGCTGACTGCGAGGCGTTCCGCCCCCTCCCGTCGCGGCTCACAGCCGCGTCCTGACCCAAAATCGATGCCCGTTCAGCCCCCCCGCGCCGCCTTGACCGCCTCCGCGACCGACACAGCCCGCCTTTCGGGTGTGGGGTTCGGCTATGCGGACGGCCCGGGCGTGCTGAGGGACGTTAACCTCATATTGCCCGCCGGCTCTTTCCACTTCCTTACCGGGCCGGCGGGATCCGGAAAGTCGACGCTGCTGAAGCTGCTGACCCTGGAAGCGCGGCCGACAGCCGGACGCGTCGAGCTGTTCGGCGAGGACGCCGGGTCGCCGTCGCGGGCGGCGCGGGCCGGCTTCCGGCGGCGGATGGGGCTGATCCTCCAGGACCTTCGCCTGCTGGACCACCTGTCCGCCTTCGACAACGCGGCCCTGCCGCTGCGGCTGGCGGGCGGGAAGCGGGAGGGCTACGCGGGCGACGTGATGGAGATCCTGGACTGGGTCGGGCTGGGCGGCCGCGGCGAGGACCGCCCGCCGGCCCTGTCCGGCCACGAGAAGCGCCGGCTGGTCTTCGCCCGCGCCGTCGTCACCAGCCCCGAACTGATCATCGCCGACGAACCGACCGGCGGCCTCGACTCCGCCACGGGGGGGCGGCTGCTGAAACTGTTCCAGGCGATGAACCGGGTGGGGACGACGGTGCTGATCGCCAGCCACGACGAGGCGCTGGCCAAGGCGTCGGGAGCCTCGGTGTTGCGGCTCAGGGAGGGTCGGGTGGTCGGGGGCGGCGCATGATCGGACGGCTGATATCAAGGCGCCCCGGCATCGTGCCGCGCAACCGGGGCGGCGAACCGTGGCTGGCCGCGGTCATCGCGGTGCTGTGTCTCCTCGCCTGCCTGTCCGCCGTCGGCGCCATGGCGGCGGACCGGGCGGCGCAGGGGTGGGCCCGGCAGCTGCGCGCCGAGGCGACGGTGCAGGTCCGGCCCCGCGTCGGCGAGACCGGAGCGGAAGCCGCCGCCCGCGCCGCCCAGACGCTGGCCGGGGTGGCCGGGGTCGAGGAGGCCGCGGCGATGGATCGTGAGACAGCCGAGGCCCTGCTGCGGCCCTGGGTCGGGGACGCGGTCCTGCCCGACCTGCCCCTGCCCTATCTGGTCACCGTGCGGCTGGACCCGGACGCCCCCGCCAGCGCCGTCAGCCTCAGCCGCGCCCTGGCGAGCGGCGGCGTCGACGCCACCGTCGACGACCACAGCCTGTGGCGCCGGGAGGTCGAGCGCTCGGCCGCGCTGATCACCGCCTTGGCCGTCGCCGCCTTCCTGCTGACCGCCGGCGCGGCGGGCGCGGCCATCGTCTACGCCACCCAGGCCGGCGTGGCGGCGCAGCGGACCCTGATCGAGACCCTGAGCCTGACCGGAGCCGAGGACGGGCGGATCGCCCGCCTGTTCCAGACCCGCTACGCCCTGATGGCGGCGGGGGCCGGGGCGGCCGGGGCGGGCGTGGCCATGGCGCTGGTCGCGGGGCTGCGGTTCCTCGGCGGGCCGGACGGCGTCACGCCGGCGCTGCCGGTGGCGTGGAGCGACGTGCTGATGCTCTCGCCATGCCCGCTGCTGGCCGCTACGGTGGCGCTTGTCGCGGCGCGGATCACCGCTCTGGCGAGTTTGCGGGGCGGTGGTTAGGTTAACGCCATGAAGTTTCTGACCTTCATCGCCATCATCGTGCTGATCTGGCTGGTCGGGCTGTTCGCCTTCGCCGACCGGGTGCGCGGCTATACGCCAGCCGCCGAGCCGGCGCGCGCCGACGCCATCGTGGCCCTGACCGGCCCGTCGGCGGAACGGGTCAACGCCGCCATCCGCCTGCTGGAGCAGGACAAGGGCAAGCGGGTGCTGATCTCGGGCGTCAACCGCGAGGTCCGCCGCCAGGAGCTGCGCGCCCTGACCCCGGGTTCCAGCAAGCTGTTCAACTGCTGCGTCGACCTCGGCTTCGAGGCCGAGGACACCGTCGGCAACGCCCAGGAGATCGCCGCCTGGGCTGACGCCAAGGACTATGACAGCCTGATCGTGGTCACCTCAGGCGGCCTCTTCGGTCGGTCCGACGGCCGTGGCGCCCGGCGGTTCCCAGGCCCCGCCGCCCACCAGCGCACGCCCCAGGGCGGCGAGATACTTCATATACTCCAG
>DASRXE010000177.1:0-5406 GCA_035654315.1 Brevundimonas sp. | reverse complement strand
TAAACTGTCTTCGCTCGGCGGCGAACTGGTCGAGTGGGGCCAGATGGCCGACGAAAACCTGGTGCCCTGCTGGGGAAGCGAACGACCAACAGCCTGAGGCAGGGGGGACTTGAGGCCCAGCCTTGGCCACATACACGAATCCGGGCAAAACTGACCAGCTTCGCCCCTACCGCCCCAGCGCCGCCCGCTGCAGGGCGAACAGCTCCGCGCAGCCGCCCTCGGCCAGCTGGAACAGGCGGTCGAACTCGGCGCGGGTGAAGCCGCGCTTCTCGCCGGTGGCCTGGATTTCGACGATGGTCCCCGAGCCGGTCAGGACGAAATTGCTGTCGGCCTCGGCGGTGGAATCCTCCTCATAGTCGAGGTCCAGAACCGGCTGGTCGGCGCACACGCCGCACGAGACGGCCGCGACCTGGTCGAGGATCGGGTCGGCCTTCAGCACCCCTTCGGCGCGCAGGTAGTCGAAGGCGCTGGCCATGGCCACCCAGGCGCCGGTGATCGCCGCCGTGCGGGTGCCGCCGTCGGCCTGGACCACGTCGCAGTCCAGCACCACCTGCCGCTCGCCCAGCGCCTTCAGGTCGACCACCGCCCGCAGCGAGCGGCCGATCAGCCGCTGGATCTCCTGAGTCCGGCCGGTCTGCTTGCCCGAGGCGGCCTCGCGGCGGCCGCGGGTGTGGGTGGCGCGGGGGAGCATGCCGTATTCCGCCGTCACCCAGCCCTGCCCCTTGCCGCGCATCCAGCCCGGAACGTTCTCCTCGACCGAGGCGGTGACCAGCACCTTGGTATGCCCGAACGCGATCAGGCACGACCCCTCGGCGTAGCGGTTGACCCCGGTCTCCATGGTCACGGCGCGGAGCTGTTCGGGGGCGCGGTCGGAGGGGCGGGCGGTGGTCATGGCGGATTTCCTTGGAAGCGGTCGCGGCGCTGCTTATCCTGAAACCGTGAGCCTGTATTCCCCCCCGCCCCCGTCTTCCGCCGTCCGGCTGCGCCCCGCCGTGGTCGAGGACGCCGACCTGCTGGCCCGATGGGACCTGGAGCCGCACGTCATCGCCTGCTCGACCGACGACCCCGAGGCCGACATCGCCTTCGGCGGCATCGAATGGCGCGAGGAGATCGAGGCGGCCACCGACGTCAGCTATCACCTGATCGCCGAGGTCGACGGACGGCCGATCGGCGTCATGCAGGTCATCGACCCGCATCTGGAACCGACCCACTACTGGGGCGAGATCGAGCCGGGTCTGCGGGCGATCGATATCTGGATCGGACCCGCGGACGCGCTCAACCGCGGCTACGGGGCCCAGATGATGACCCTGGTCATCGACGAGGCCTTCGCCGATCCGGCGGTGACCGCCATCGTCATCGACCCGCTGAACTCCAACACCGATGCGCACCGCTTTTATCAGCGGCTCGGATTCGAACCGGTCGGCCGGCGAATGTTCGACCAGGACGACTGCTTGGTGCATCGGCTTGAGCGCTCCACGTGGGAGGCGCGGTCGTGAAATCCCCCCTGCTGACCTCGACCTCGATGGACTCCGGCGGCCTCGTCGCCCTCGACGAACGCGCCCGCGACATCTTCCGGCGCATCGTCGAATCCTATCTGCAGACCGGCGAACCCGTCGGCTCGCGCACCCTGTCGCTGACCGGGGTGGCCCTGTCGCCGGCCTCGATCCGCAACACCATGCAGGACCTGACGCTGGCCGGCCTGCTGGGGGCGCCGCACACCTCGGCCGGGCGTATTCCGACCCACGCCGGCTTGCGCCTGTTCGTCGACGGCCTGCTTGAGATCGGCGACGTCAGCCGCGAGGAACGGCGCGAGATCGACGCCCGCCTCGCCGGCAGCGGGCGCAATTTCGACGAGGCCCTGAACGAGGCCTCCGCCCTGCTCTCCGGCCTCGCCGGCGGGGCCAGCATCGTGGCCAGCCCGGTGCGCGAGGCCGGGGTCAAGCACGTCGAATTCGTCGCCCTCGGCCACGACCAGGCCCTGGCCGTGCTGGTCGCCGACGACGGCACGGTCGAGAACCGGCTGATGCCGCTGAAGGCCGGAGTCACCCCCTCGACGCTGCAGGAGGCCTCCAACTTCCTCAACGCCCGCCTCAAGGGCCGCCCCCTGCACGAGGCGCGCACCGAGATGCGCACCGAACTGGACACCGCCAAGCGCGAACTCGACGCCGCCGCCGCCCGTCTGGTCGAGGACGGTCTGGCCGCCTGGTCGGGCGGGGCCGAGCGCGAGCGGGCCCTGATCGTCCGCGGTCGCGCCAACCTGCTGCAGGACCGCGAGGCGGTCGAGGATCTGGAACGGGTCCGCGTCCTGTTCGACGACTTGGAACAGAAGGAGCAGCTGATCGGCCTGCTCGACGGCGTCTCCACCGCCCAGGGCGTGCGCATCTTCATCGGCGCGGAAACCAGACTCTTTTCGCTTTCGGGTTCCGCCGTCATCGCGGCGCCCTATATGACGGGCCGCCAGCGGGTGCTGGGCGCCATCGGCGTCATCGGCCCCGCGAGACTGAACTACGCCCGTGTCATACCGTTGGTGGACTATACCGCCCGGGTGCTGGGCCGGATTCTGGACGGACAAGAGACTTGAGCGACATTCACGACGACACCCCGACCTCCGAGGAACTCGCCGCCGACATCGGCGAGACAGAAGGGTTCGAAGGCGAGCCCGACGATGGCCTTGGCCCGATCGACGCCCTGATCGCCGAGCGCGACCAGTGGAAGGACCGCGCCCTGCGCGCCGTGGCCGAGGCGGAGAACACCAAGAAGCGCGCCGAGGCCTCGAACAACGACGCCCGCGCCTACGCCATCCAGAAATTCGCCCGCGACCTGCTGGGCGTGGCCGACACGCTCGAGCGCGCCCTTGCGGCCGATCTGGCCGGCAGCCAGGACCCGGCCGTGGCCAATCTGGTCAAGGGGCTGGAGCTGACCCACAAGTCGCTGCTGTCGGCCTTCGAGGCCAACAATCTGAAGCGCGTCGCCCCCGAGCCGGGCGAGGCCTTCGACCCGCACCTGCACCAGGCCATGATGGAGCAGCCCTCCGACACGGTGCAGGGCGGCCAGGTGCTGCAGACCCTGCAGGCCGGCTACGCCCTGTTCGGCCGCACCGTGCGCCCGGCCATGGTCGTCGTCGCCGCCAAGGGCTCCGGCGCCGCGGCGGGCACTGCGGCCTATGCCAAGGCGGCGGCTCCCGACGGCGGAAACTTCGACGGGCAGGCGTAGAAACTCCAAGAATCCTCCCCCTTCGCTGCGCTCGGGGGGAGAATCACTTCAGCCGCGCTTCAAACAACGCCAGCATCCTGGCCCAGCCGTCGGCCGCGGCCTCGGCGCGGTAGCTGTCGCGGTAGTCCGCGTGGAAACCATGCGGCGCCGCCGGATAGACCTCGATCCCGCTTTCCGTCTGGCCGGCGCGCTGGAGGGCGCTGCGCATGGCCTCGACGCTGGCCAGCGGAATGCCCCGGTCCGCCTCGCCATAGAGGCCGAGCACCGGCGCCTTGAGGTCGTCCGCCAGATCGACCGGCCAGGGCTCGCCGGCGGCGATCTGCTCCGCCGTGGCGTCGGCGGGCGGGGCCAGGCGGCCGTACCAGGCCGCCCCCGCGTCGATGGCCGCGAAACGCGCCGCCGCCTGCCACACCACCTTGCCGCCCCAGCACCAGCCGGTGATCCCGACCTTGTCGGCGTCGGCCCACAGCTGCTGGCTGGCCCACTGGAGCGTGGCGGCGACGTCGCCCATGACCTGCTCGTAGCCGGCCGCCGCGACGATTTCCTGCACCCGCGCCATGTCGGCGCCGGCCGGATCGGCGACCCGCACAAAGAAGGCCGGGGCGATGGCCGCATAGCCGGCCTTGGCCAGCCGGCGGCAGACGTCGCGGATGTATTCGTGGACGCCGAAAATCTCCGACACGACCACCACCACCGGAAACGGGCCGTCGCCCTCGGGCCGCGCCACATAGCCGGGCAGGTCGAAACCGTCCGGCGCGGGATAGCTCACATTCGCGGTCACCAGCCCCGCGTCGTCCGTGGTTGTCGGACGGGCCTGCGCCGCCAGCGCGGCGGGCGCGTAACCGGCGAAGAACAGGCCGCCCAGTCCGCCCGTGGCGAGGGCGCGGCGGCTGAAGCGGAAATCGTCGGCCTGGGGGCCTTCGGGACGGATCAGGTCGGGCATCGCGGCCTCCGCACGGGAAAGCGGGACAGTGTCCCGGCTCTTTCGGGGCGTCGAGTCACAATTGCCGTGAAGCTGGCGCCCGGCCCGGCGCGGGCTCGGACGCCCCGTCAGGCCGCCGGCTCAACGGGTCAGGTAGTAGTCGGCGATGCGGCAGACGTTGATGTTCTCGCGCAGCAGCGTCTGGCCGCCGGCCAGTTCGGCCCGCAGGTCGTAGAGGCAGCCGCCGGCCCCGTCGTCGATGGTCACCGGCACGCTGGCGCCGGCGGCCACGGCGGCGCCGGCCAGCAGGTCGCGGCCGAACTCTCCGGTCCGCACGTCGGCCGCCTGCAGTTTCTGCAGGGCCGCGCCGGTCTGGTTGTGGATGCGGACGCGCCGGTTCTGCCCGTCGCTCGACTGGCGCTCGGGCGTCGGCGCGCCGCTTGCGAATCCGGCGAGACCGAGCGAGACGGCGACAGCCGCGATGATGAATGGTCTGCGGGCGATCATGGCCCCTCCTGCGTGGCCCGGCCCCGCTTCGGACAGGGCCGTGGCGTCCACTATATGCCGTTGCGCGCTTCGTGACACACCTGACGGAGACTGACGCTGAATCGCGATCAGGCCTTGCGGGCAGGGGGTGGTTTCCCATATCGGCGACAACCGCCGGAAAACCCCGCAGACCGTGGGGCTTTGCGCCGGAACCGTACAATCGACCCAAGACCCTGACACCAGGGGCGGTCACGCGCGGCGCTTGGCTTCAAGGCCGCCGCACCGCCCGCTGAAATGGAGTGAAAGACCAACACATGGCCAAGATCATCGGCATCGACCTGGGCACCACCAACTCGTGCGTGGCCGTCATGGACGGCAAGAACCCCAAGGTCATCGAGAACGCGGAAGGCAACCGCACGACCCCGTCGGTCGTCGCCATCCAGGACAACGGCGAGGTGCTGGTCGGCCAGCCCGCCAAGCGTCAGGCCGTGACCAACCCGACCAACACCTTCTTCGCCATCAAGCGCCTGATCGGCCGCGCCTTCTCCGACCCCGTGGTGGCCAAGGACAAGGACATGGTGCCCTACGAAATCGTCAAGGGCCCGACCGGCGACGCCTGGGTGAAGGCCCACGGCAAGGACTATTCGCCCCAGCAGGTCTCGGCCTACACCCTCGGCAAGATGAAGGAGGCCGCGGAGGCCTATCTGGGCGAGACCGTCACCCAGGCCGTCATCACCGTCCCCGCCTATTTCAACGACGCCCAGCGTCAGGCCACCAAGGACGCC
>DASRXE010000176.1:0-18436 GCA_035654315.1 Brevundimonas sp. | reverse complement strand
CGGCGCGGTGTGCATCGGGCCCGAGGACGACATGGAGGAACGGCGCAAGCAGATCCTCGACAGCATCGCCGCCGCCGACGAGGGCCAGGGCGTCATCCTGCTCACCGACATGTTCGGCGGCACCCCCTCGAACCTCGCCATCTCGGTGATGGAGGAGACCCGCGCCGAGGTCATCGCCGGACTGAACCTGCCGATGCTGATCAAGCTGGCCAGCGTGCGCGGGCGCGAACCGCTGCAGGCCTGCGTGGCCCACGCCCAGGACGCGGGCCGCAAATACATCTCCGTGGCGAGCTGGGTGCTGCAGGGCGAGAAATGACCGACGTGACGGGCAAGGCGGCGGCGACCGCCAACATCTGCAACAGCCGGGGGCTGCACGCCCGGGCCAGCGCCAAATTCGTCAAACTGGCCTCGAACTTCGACGCCGAGGTCCACGTCACCCGTGACGGGGTGACGGTCAACGCCTTGTCGATCATGGGCCTGCTGATGCTGGGCGCCGGCAACGGCTGCGGCATCGAGATCGCCGCCGAGGGCCCCGAGGCCGAGGCGGCGGTGGCGGCGCTGGCCGATCTGGTGGAGCGCCGCTTCGACGAGGAGCAGTAGGGAGCGCTCGCTCCTCCGCGGAGCGAGCGGGCGGCCTCGTCGGGATGGGTATGGAGCCTGGTGGAGCCGAGGGGAGTCGAACCCCTGACCTCGTCATTGCGAACGACGCGCTCTACCAACTGAGCTACGGCCCCGTTTCCGGGTGCAGGCGAGGGCGCGACATACGAGCGGGGAGACCGTGGTGTCAACGGTGTTCCACGCCGATCGTGGCGACGGCGCGCGAATCCTTGGACAGGCCGGGCTGACGCGCTAGAAGCGGGGCTGCATTGCGGGAGCACGTCGTCCATGGGTTACGCCATCGTCTGGCTGGTCAACACCATCCTGTCGCTCATGACCTGGGCGATCATCCTGTCGGCCATCCTCAGCTGGCTGTTCGCCTTCGACGTGATCAACCACCGCAACCGGTTCGTGAACCAGGTGGCGACGCTCCTCGACGCCATCACCGGGCCCATCCTGGCGCCGTTCCGGCGGATCATTCCGCCGCTGGGCGGGCTGGACATCAGCCCCATCGTGGCGCTGCTGGCGATCCATTTCCTGCGGATCCTGTTCAACCGGATGAGCGCCCCCTTCCTGATCCAGATGCTGGGCTAGGCGTGACCGGCGGGCGACAGGCGGACCGAAGCGAAGGGGCGCAGGGCGGCGGGCGCTTGCGCCGTCCGGCAGGCCGTCTAGGGTGCCGCTGCGTTCGGGCCCCGCGCCCGCCAGTTCACCGGACTTCATGACCACGATCCGAACAGTCGCCATCGTCGGCGCGGGCCAGATGGGCGCGGGCATCGCCCAGGCCGTCGCCGCCGGCGGCTACGACGTCCTGCTGCACGACGCCGCGCCCGAGCGCGTGCCGCAGGCCCAGGGAACGATCGCCGCCAGCCTGGCGCGGCAGGTGGCGCGCGGACTGTCCACCCAGGCGGACGCCGATGCGGCGCTGGCGCGGATCCGGCCGGCGAAATCGCTGGCCGAGGCGGCCAAGGCCGATCTGGTCATCGAGGCGGCGGTCGAGGACGAGGCGGTCAAGAAGGCCATTCTCGCCGATCTGGTCCCGCATCTGGGCCCGGAGACGCTGCTGGCGTCGAACACCTCGTCGATCTCGATCACCCGGCTGGCGTCGGCGACGGACCGGCCCGAGCGCTTCATCGGCCTGCATTTCATGAAGCCGGCGCCGGTGATGAAGCTGGTCGAGATCATCCGCGGCATCGCCACCTCGGCGGGGACCTATGACACGGCCGTGGCGTTCGCGGAGAGCCTGGGCAAGACCACCACCAACGCCGAGGACTTCCCCGCCTTCATCGTCAACCGCATCCTGGTGCCGATGATCAATGAGGCGATCTACACCCTGTACGAGGGGGTCGGGAATGTTGCGTCGATCGACAAGGCGCTGAAGCTGGGGGCCAACCATCCGATGGGGCCGCTGGAGCTGGCCGACTTCATGGGGCTGGACGTGGTGCTGGCGATCATGAACGTGCTCTACGACGGCCTGGCCGACAGCAAATACCGGCCCTGTCCGCTGCTGGTGAAATACGTCGAGGCTGGCTGGCTGGGCCGCAAGTCGGGGCGCGGCTTCTATGACTATTCCGGCGAGACGCCGGCGCCGACCCGATGAGCCGCCCCAGGCTTCCCCCGCTGGAGCGGCCCGAGGACTTCCCGGGGCAGACGCGGGTGGCGTGGCGGCGCGAGCCCCACCGCATCGTGCTGGCCGCCATCCTCGGCGCGCTGTGGCCGCCGCTGATCGTCACCCTGCCGCTGTGGCCGCCCGACAATTGGGCGCCGGGGCTGGAGATCGACTGGCGGCTTCTGGTGCTGTTCATCGGCCTGCTGGCCGTGCCGGGCGGACTGTGGCTGCTCGACCGGGAGCGGCGGCGCAGCGGCCGGCCGTCGACCCGGCTGGGGGTGATCTGGCGTTTCATGTTCTACGGCGGCCTGCTGGCGGCGGCGCTGGGCGCGGTGTTCGCCGTGGTGCAGTCGGTGCTGCAGTGGTTCAGCGCGGCCAGTGTCGGCGAGGCGGTGGGCGGCAGCGAGACCTCGCTGCTGATCTATGGCGTCGGCGGCCTTTCCGTGGCGGTGCTGGTCGGCGTCAGCTATGCGCTGTGGGCCGGGCTGTGCGCCGCCTTCATCGCCTTCCGGCCGCAGCCGGAGGTGCGCGACCGCCTCGGCCTGATGGGTGAACGCGGGCCGGACTGAGCCGCGCCGGCTTGGCTATTACAACGAATTCAGTTTGACGAGGCCGGCGTTGGGGCCAAGCTGTTCCTCGCCAGAGTGGGGGGGGAACGCCATGGCCGCCGTCGATACGCCTCAACCGCAAGCGGCGCTCGCGCCGGTGCGCGCCTCCGAACGGCTGTTCAGTCTCGACGTCGTGCGCGGCTTCGCCGTTCTGGGGATCCTGACGGCGAACGCCATGACCTTCGCCTGGCCCCATGTGGTGTTCGCCAACCCGCCGCTCCAGCCCGGTTTCGACGCCGAGGCGGCGCAGGCCTGGCAGGTCATGCACGTGTTCTTCCAGGACAAGATGCGCACCCTGTTCTCGATGCTGTTTGGGGCGTCGATCTTCCTGATCGGCGGCGAGCGGTCGGACGAGGCGCGGGGCAGGCTGCTGCGCACCCGGCTGTTCTGGCTGGCGGTCTTCGGCCTGATCCACGGGCTGGCCTTCTGGTTCGGCGACATCCTGCTGCTCTACGCCTGGACCGGGGTGTTCGTGATGCTGGTGCGCTCGTGGAGCGCGCGGCGCCTGCTGATCGTCGGCGTCAGCATCAATGTGGTCTGTTCGGCCCTCTACGTCGGCATGATGTCGATGCTGGCCCTCGCGCCGCCCCAAGCCATGGGCCAGGCCATGGAGGGCGCGGGCTGGATCGACGACCCGGCCAAATTGCAGGCGATGATCGCGCCCTTCCAGGGCGACGCGGTGTCCGTGACCCTGCACCTGATGCGGCAGTGGCTGGAGATCTCCCCCTTCATGCTGATCGTCTTCCTGCCGGCGACGGCCGCGCTGATGATGATGGGCATGGGTCTGTTCAAGGCGGGCTTTCTCGCCGGCCGGTCGCCCACCTGGGTCTATGGCCTGTTCGTCATCCTGGGGGCCGCGGCGCTCTGGCTGATCTGGCGGGATTCCGCCGAAGTCATTGCCGCCGGCTTCCCCTTCGTCGAGACCAACACCCGGCCCTTCAACACCTTCCTCGCCCCGCTCGCCTCGCTGGCCTACGCCAGCGTGCTGATCCTGCTGGCCCGGTTCGGGCTGAAGCTGATCCTTCATCCCCTTGCCGCCGCCGGGCGGATGGCCTTCACCAACTATCTGACCCAGACGCTGATCATGACGACGATCTTCTACGGCGGCCGGGGTCTGGGCTGGTACGGGCAGATCGGATGGCCCGAGATGTGGATGATCATCGGCGGGGTCTGGGCGGTCCAGTTGATCTGGTCGCCGCTGTGGCTGTCGGCGTTCCAGATGGGACCGCTGGAGTGGGGATGGCGCTGCCTGACCTACCGCCGGAGGGTGCCGATCCGGAAGACGGCCGCCGCCGGACGGGCGGATCCGGTCTCCGTCTGAGGCCGGGCGCCCGCCTCTCGACCCTCGCCCCGCGCCCCTCTAAGAAGCGCGGCATGACTGACGCCGCTCCGACCCGCCCTGAAGCCCGCGCGCCGCGGGGCTTCGCCGACCGCCGCGGCCGCGACCTCGTCGCCGAGCGCCGGCTGGTGAGGCGGGTGTCGGCCGTCTATGAGCGTTGGGGCTTCGAGCCGCTGGACACCGGGGCGTTCGAATACGCCGACGCCCTGGGCAAATTCCTGCCCGACGCGGACCGTCCGAACGAGGGGGTCTTCGCCCTCCAGGATGACCCGGACGCCGAAGGGAACGGCGAATGGATGGCGCTCCGCTACGACCTGACCGCGCCGCTGGCACGGTTCGCGGCGCAGAACTGGGAGACCCTGCCCAAGCCGTTCCGGCGCTACGCCTTTGGCCCCGTGTGGCGCAACGAGAAGCCCGGTCCCGGCCGCTTCCGCGAATTCGTGCAGTGCGACGCGGACACGGTCGGCTCGGATCGGCCCGAGGCCGACGCCGAGATCATCGCCATGGCCTGCGAGGGCCTTCAGGCGGCGGGGCTGTCGGCCGATCAGGCGGTGGTGAGGGTCTCGAACCGCAAGCTGTTCGACGGCCTGTTCGAGGCGGGGGGGATCGAGGACGCTGGCCAGAAGCTGACCGCGCTACGGGCCATCGACAAATACGACCGGCTGGGCTGGGAAGGCGTCGCCGCCCTGCTTGGCGAGGGCCGGCTGGACGAGTCCGGCGACTACACCCGGGGGGCGCGGCTGCCGGCGAAGGTGATCGGCGCGATCGAGGGCTTCCTCGCCTCGGCCGGGAGCGCAGACCTGACGCGGGCGCAGACGCTGGAGGCCGTCGCCCGGGCCGGAAATATCGGCGCAGCCGGCGAGGCCGCCCTGTCCGAACTGGCCGCCATCGACGCGGCCCTCAACGCCATGAAGGTCGGACAGGCCGCCGTACGCTTCGATCCGACCATCGTGCGCGGGCTGGAGTATTACACCGGGGCGGTGTTCGAGGCCGAATTGCTGCTCGAGACCACCGACGACAAGGGCCGGGCGGTGCGCTTCGGTTCGATCGGCGGCGGCGGGCGCTATGACGACCTGGTGGCGCGGTTCACCGGCGAGCGGCTGCCGGCGACCGGCTTTTCATTCGGCGTCTCGCGCCTGGCCTCGGCGCTGCGCGCGGCGGGTCGCGGCGACGCGGACGCGGTGCGCGGACCAGTGGTGGTGATCGTCTTCTCCGACGCCGACATGCAGCACTACCTCGACGCCGTGTCGGAGTTGCGCAACGCCGGGATCGCGGCCGAGCTCTACCTCGGCCGGGCCGGCATGAAGGCGCAGATGAAATACGCCGACCGCCGCGGCGCGCCGGCGGTGGTGATCCTCGGCGGCGACGAGATCGCGGCCGGTCAGGTGACGGTCAAGGATCTGGACGCGGGCCGCGCGCGCGCGGCCGAAATCACCGACAATGAGGCCTGGAAGGCGGAACGACCCGGGCAGGTTGTGGCCGCTCGCGCCGACCTCGTCGCCACCGTCCGACGCATCGTCGACGCCGCGCACACGGATGCGTGAGTTATCATTGATAAGGGATGAAAACCGGCCGTTTCGGCTGAGACTTCATTGACTTGACCGTTCGAATGTCGTCATTCTGTGAGCACTCGAAGCCGCAGCGTCTCGGCGCCGCGATCCTTCGGAGGCGTTTCGGGGAGGAAACGTCCGCTCCGTAGAGAGCGAAAGAAGCCCGCCGCGATGTATCCCCCGCGGCGGGCTTTTTTCGTGCGCGGGAGGCGCTCGTGCGGATCGACCAGCGCGTCGTGAACCCGCAGGGCCCTTCGCTGGTTCTCCCCCTGAGGAGGACCCTGGAATGGATACGCCCCGCGGCCTGCAGACGCCCCGCCGAATCGCCCTGCTCGTTCCCCTGGGCGTCATCCTGCTTCTGGTCGGCATCGGCATCGGTTTCGCCGTGGCTCATTTCGTCATCAAGACCCCCATGTCGCCGGGCGAGGTCCATGCCCGCCAGGCCACCAAGGGGGAGGCGCCGCACGCGCGGGACGCCTACGGCGTGGAGGACTTCAGCGAGCCGAAGGAGAAGTAGGCCCGGCGCGAAGCCCCAGGGAAAAAGGGCCGGAGCGTTGTCGCTCCGGCCCTTCCCGTATGATGGAACCGCCGCCTACCAGATGCGGACGCGGTCTTCCGGGGCGAGGTAGTATTTGTCGCCCGGCTTGACGTCGAAGGCCTCGTACCAGGCGTCGATGTTGCGAACCGGGCCGATGACGCGGAACTCGGCCGGGCTGTGCGGGTCGGTGGCGATCTGGTTGCGCAGGGCGTCGTCGCGGTATTTCGACTGCCAGACTTGGGCCCAGCCGTAGAAGAAGCGCTGGTCGCCGGTGGTGCCGTCAATCACCGGGGCCGGCTGCCCGTTCAGCGACAGGTGGTAGGCCTCCAGTCCGACAGCGTTGCCGGCGGCGTCGCCGATGTTTTCGCCCATGGTCAGGGCGCCGTTGACGTGGAAGCCCTCGATCGGCTCGAACTCGTCGTACTGGGCCCCGAGGCGGGCGGTCAGAGCCTCGAAATTGGCCTTGTCCTGCGGCGTCCACCAATTGCGCAGCACGCCGTCGCCGTCGGATTTGGAGCCCTGGTCGTCGAAGCCGTGGCCGATCTCGTGGCCGATGACCCCGCCGATGCCGCCGTAGTTGACGGCCGGGTCGGCGTCCGGATCGAAGAAGGGCGGCTGCAAAATGGCGGCGGGGAAGACGATCTCGTTATTGGTCGAGTTGTAGTAGGCGTTGACCGTCTGCGGGGTCATGCCCCACTCCTCCTTGTCGACCGGCTCATTGAGGCGGGCGAGGCGGTAGTTCCACTGGAACAGGCCGGCGCGCTCGGCATTGCCGAACAGGTCGTCAGGACGAATCTCGAGGGCCGAGTAGTCGCGCCACTTGTCCGGATAGCCGATCTTGACCGTGAACTTGGCCAGCTTGTCCTGGGCCGCCGCCTTGGTCGCGTCGCTCATCCACTCATAGGTGTTGATGCGGTTGCCCAGGGCGGTGCGCAGATTGGCGACCAGCTCCTCCATCTTGGCCTTGGATTCCGGGGGGAAATACTCGGCGACGTACATGCGGCCGACGGCTTCGCCCAGCATGCCCTCGGCGAAGCTGATGCCGCGCTTGTCGCGCGAGCGCTGCATCGGCTGGCCGTTCAGGTCGCGCGAGCGGAACTCCCACTGGGCGTCGGCGAAGCGGCGCGACAGCAGGCCGGCGCCGTCGTCGGTGGTGTGGAAGGCCTGCCAGGCCTGGATCACCTCGATCGGGGTCTCGGCGTAGATGGCCGCGATCTTCGGCATGGCGGTGTCCTGACGGACGATCAGGCGCGGGACCTCGCCGACGCCGATGGCGTTGTAGTAGTCCTGCCACGGGAAGCCGGGGGCGTCGGCGGCCAGCTCGGCGATGGTGTATTCGTTGTAGGTCTCGTCCCGATTGCGGTTCTGGACCGGGGTCCAGTGCGCCCGGGCGATGCGGGTCTCGAAGTCGACGATCTCCGCCGCCGTCGTGAACGGCTTGTCCCAGCCCGCCATGGCCAGCATCCGGCCGACATAGGTAAGGTACAGCGCCTTCTTCTCCGCCCAGCGCTCTTCCAGATAATAGTCCCGGTTGGGCAGGCCCAGACCGGACTGGCCGGTCGTGACCACATAGCGCGTCGGGGCCTTCTGGTCGGTCGAGATGCCGGTGCCGAAGATCGAGGCGCCGATGCGCCCCTGGGTCTGGCCCATGTAGACGGCGGCCTTGTCATGGGTGTCGGCGGCGCGGATGGCGGCGAGGTAGGGCTGCAGCGGCCGGGCGTCGAGCGCCTCGATCCGGTCCTCGTCCATGTAGGACCGGTAGGCGTCGGCGATCTTCTGCTCGTCCGAGCCGGCGGTCAGATCGGTGCGGGCGGTCAGCCCCTCGATCATCACCTTGACGCGGTTGTCCGACAGTTCGCGCAGCAGGTTGAACGAGCCGTAGCTGGTGCGGTCGGAGGGGATCTGCAGGCGGTCGAGGGCGGCCCCGTTGGCGTGACGGAAGAAGTTGTCGCCGGGGGAGACCGAGGTGTCGCGGCCGTTCAGGTCGAAGCCCCAGGTTCCGTACTTCGGGGTCTCGATGCCCTGGTAGCCCTGGACCGTGGCGCCCGCTTCGGGGGTCTGGAACAGTTCGAACAGGGTGCAGGCCTCGTCGACGCAGGCGTGGTCATGGCCGTCGGCGGCGAAATGCTGCGCCATGGCCGGCGCGGCGGGCAGGAGCAGGGCGCCGACGGCGGCGCCGATGAGCAGCTTCTTCATGTAGGTTTCCCTCGACGTGTCTTCGCTTGGCGGAAGGTCGGCGGCGACCCTACGCCGGGCAGGGGGCCCGTGGTCTGAATTTTTTGTCATGATGCGACGGAAACCCGGACAGGACGGCGTTTCAGCCTGTAGGCTGAGCCGTCTGGAGGGCGAATGACGGCACACGGCGGGGCGGGCGGAGAATACAAGGATCTGGTGGTCTTTCTGGCCGCGGCGGGCGTCATGGTTCCGCTGTTCAACCGGCTCAGGATCAGCCCCATTCTCGGCTTCCTCGCCGCCGGCGTGCTGCTGGGCCCCGACGGGCTGGCGCGGCTGGCCGACACCGCGCCCTGGCTGGCGTGGCTGACCATATCCGACGCCGCCCAGATCCGCTCCCTGTCCGAACTGGGGGTCGCCTTCCTGCTGTTCATGATCGGGCTGGAGCTGTCGTGGGAGCGGCTCAGGTCGATGCGGCGGCTGGTGTTCGGCCTGGGACTGACCCAGGTGGCGGTGTGCGCCGTGGCGCTGGCGGCGCTGTTCATGTTCATGGGCCAGACGCTGGTGTCGGCGGCGGTGCTGGGCATGGGCTTCGCCCTGTCCTCGACCGCGGTGGTGATGCCGGTGCTGGCCGAGCGCGGCAAGCTGGGGGGCGCGGCGGGCCGGACGACCTTCTCGGTGCTTCTGGCGCAGGACTTGGCGGTGGCGCCGATCCTGATCACGGTGACGGTCATGGCCGCCACCGCCCTGGCCGGAACGACGCCGGCGGGCGAGTTCGATCCGTCGGTGCTCAGGCCGGCGCTGCTGACGCTGGTTCCCGCGGCGGTCGGCCTGGCGCTGATCGTGGTGTTGGGCCGGCTGGTGCTGCGGCCGATGTTCCGCTCCGTGGCCAAGGCCAAGGCGCGCGGTCAGGGGCAGGAGATGTTCGTCGCCGCCAGCCTGCTGGTGGTCGTCGGCGCCGGCCTGGCGGCCCAGGCGGCGGGGCTGTCGATGAGTCTGGGCGCCCTCGTCGCCGGCCTGCTGCTGGCCGAGACCGAGTTCCGGCGCGAGGTCGAACTGTCGATCGAGCCCTTCAAGGGCCTGCTGCTCGGCGTCTTCTTCGTCGGCGTGGGCATCGGCCTGGATCTGGACGCCGTCGCCGCCGATCCCGGCGGCGTTTTCGGCCTGGCCATCGTCCTGACCCTGATGAAGGCCGGATTGATCTACGGCGCCGCCCGGCTGTGGGGGGTCAAGAACCGCACCGCCATCGAGACCGCGCTGGTGCTCGGCCCGGCGGGGGAGTTCGCCTTCGTCATCCTCGGGGCCGGACTGGTCGAGGGCATCGCCTCGCCGGCCTTCACCCGCACCGTCATGCTGGCGGCGACGATCAGCATCTTCACCATCCCCGTGATGGCGCTGATCGCGGACCGCCTGACCCGGCAGGTCGACACCGCCCGCCCCGACCTGCCGGAGGAGGCGCTGGAACCGGCCGGCGCGGAGAACCAGGTGCTGATCGTCGGCTTCGGCCGGGTCGGCCGTCTGGTCGGCGAGATGCTGGCCGAGCACGGACAGTCGTATCTGGCCGTGGACGCCAATCCGGCCACTGTGGCCAAGGGCCGCGCGGAGGGGGCCAACGTCTTTTACGGCGACGCCGGCCGGCCCGAGATGCTGAAGCTGTGCGGCGTCGACAGCGCGCGCGCGGTCATCGTGACCATGGACGCGCCGGCCAAGGTGGATGAGGTGGTCCGCACGGCGCGGCAGCTGCGGCCCGACCTGATCCTGATCGCCCGCGCCCGCGACGAGCGGCACGCCGAGCGGCTGTATCATCTGGGCGTCACCGACGCCGTGCCCGAGACCACCGAGGCGGCCCTGCAGCTGGCCGAGAACACCCTGGTGGATCTGGGGGTGCCGATGGGGCTGGTGCTGGCCTCGATCCACGAGCGCCGGGACCGCTTCCGGGCGCTGTTCCAGGAGGCCATGCCCGACAACCTGGACCGGCCCCGACGGCCGCGCGCGCTGAGGTCCACAAGACGAAGCTGATCCGGTCAAGATGTCGCGGCGTTAACCCCGGCGGTCATCGCCCCGTTAATCTCCGCACCCCATTTTGGTCATCGTTGCGTGATGACTGCCCGTGTCGTCAGAAGATGACTCGCGGCGGGCGCACGGCATCGCGTTCCCGCTTCCTCCCCATCGCTTCGGCGGTCAGTTTTCGATGGCGGGCGTCTGCCGCCGTTTAGTCGAGTACCCGTTTTATGCGAGATATCGCCCTGTCCCCCTCCCCCCCCAATTCCCAGTCCGAAGCCGAGGCGCCCCGCCTGAATCGCCGTCAGGCCGCCAAGGTCCGTACGCGGCAGAAGGTGCTGGACGCCGCCCGCCAGCTGTTCGCCGAGCGCGGCTACGAGCCCGCCACCATCCGCGACATCGCCAAGGGCGCGGGCATGTCCACCGGCGCCGTGTTCGCCAATTTCCAGGACAAGGCCGAACTGTTCGAGGCGGTCCTCGCGACCGACCTGATCAAGCTGGCCGAGACCATGAAGGCCGCCGCCGCGGCCGAAGGTTCGGTTCGCAGCCGCCTGCTGTCGGCGCTGGGCGCCGGCTATCACGGCTCGCTCGAGCAGCTGCCGCTGGTTCAGGCCGTGATCGCCCGCTCGTGGTTCCAGCCAGTCGCCGCCGAGATGCGCACCCGCGACGCCATCAAGCCGATCCTCTCGGTCGTGACCGACACGCTGCAGGCCGGGGTGCGCGAGGGCGAGCTGCGCCAGGACGCCGACGTGCGGCTGCTGGGCGAGATGATCTACGGGGCCTTCCTCGGCAACTACCGCCACGCCGCCTATGACGGCTGGACGACGGCGCAGCTGGCCGAGCGCATGGGCAAGCAGGTCGACGTCGTTCTCGCCGGGGCGATCTCGCGGCAGTAGGCGCGACGATTTCAGACGTGTCCAGAAGGCCGCGACGCTCCCGTCGCGGCCTTTTCGCTGCGCGATTGACCCCATGCGCATCGGCAGACCGATTTTTCCGGTCGCCGCTTCCATAGGCCACAACTGCATTTGCGACCAGTCTGGGCGGTTCATTTGTAGCCGCGGGGAATTCGGCTAGCGTCACCTCTCCCGGGGGGCGATATGGATCAAGACTCAAAACCAGAGGGAGAGCCGACGCGTCCGCGCAGCGCGGTGATGTCGCCGCTCAGGCGAGCCCGCCTCCTGAGATTGGTCCGCCACCTCGGTCTGGAGCTTGCCGTCGTGGCGCTGGGGGTGCTCCTCGCCCTCGGCGCGCAGCAATGGGCCGAGGATCAGTCCTGGCGACGGAAGGCGCGCGAAACCACCGCGGCGCTTCGCTCGGAAATCGCCAGCCAGTATACGACGGCCGTCGAATGGCGGGCCGTGGAGCCTTGTGTTCTGGCCCAGATCGACGTTCTTCAGCAGCGGCTGCTTGCCAGCGGGATCGGCTCGACCCCGCCCCGACCTATTCCGAACCCGGCTTCGCCTTCTACGTCATCCGGATGCCCAACCGCACCTATGAAGAGGCCGCCTGGCAGACGTCGATCAGCGATGGCGTCAACTCACATCTGGATCCGGCGGTGAGACAACGTCTCGATGTGGCCTATACGGCGAACCGCGTGTTGGCGAACCTCAACAGCCAGAACAACGCCGCCTACCAGAGGCTTCTGAGTCTGACCCGGCCGCTCCCTCTGGACCCGGGCGTCCGCTTCGCCTTGCTGCAGGACCTGGACGAGCTTCGCGGCCGCGTTGAGTTGATGAGCCACTCGTCGGGACAGTCACTCTACAACTGGAGCAAGGCCGGCATGCTCCCCGCTTCTGATTTGGGCAGAGCCGCGCTGGCCTCGTCGGGCACCCGCGCGTTTTGCGACGCGCAGGGATTCCCGACGCGCTCGGCCGACGAAGCTGAAAGTCCCGTGCCGGACTGAGGATCGTCGCCCGGTCCGGCCATCGCCGCTCCCGCCTCGGCGCGAGCTCGTGAGCGTCAGCTCTTCCACCTCAGCACGGCGGGGTTGACCGGGTTCTGGAACGCCCGCCCCTCCGCCCGGCTCTTCGTCCACTCCCGCTTCAGCTGCTGGTACCATTTCGCCTGCTTGTCGGCGTCGTCGATCCAGATCAGGGCCGGGTCGTAGCGCAGGCCCTCGTTCTGCAGGTTCACCATGCCGCCGTCCTGCTTGAGGAAGGCGACCACGCCCATGCGCAGGAAGGGCTTGGCGAGACCGAACACCCAGTGGTCGGACCAGAAGATCTGGGTGATCGTGGTCCGGCTGTCCGAGCGGGGCGTCAGGCAGGTCAGGGCCAGCACCTGTTTCTCGCCCGCCTGGATATGCTCCCAGCGATAGCCGGGCAGGCGGAAGCTGATCTCGGTCGCCGGCGCGCCGCCCAAGATTTTGTAGGCCCGGCTGTTCGACGACGGGGCGTGGCGGACCATGGCGAAGCCGAACTCACGCGGCTCGAAGGCCTTGGCCTTCTCGTGCATCGAATGCTCGGAGCGCCACCACCATTGCTGATGCACATAGGGGCCGTGGGCGGGGTCCATCAGGCCGACCACCGCATGGTCGATATGGGCCTCGAAATCCATCGACTCGACCAGCCTGGCGTCACCGCCGACCACGCCGGGGAAGACCGGCGGCTCGTGGTCGGGCTCCATGGGATTGCGCGGGTCCGAGGCGACCCAGACGAAGACCATGCCCTGGCTCTCGCGCACCGGATAAGACCGCACGCGGATGCGCTCCGGCTCATAGGCCTGGTCCTCGACCAGCGACGGGATGGCGGCGCAGACGCCGTCGGGGCGGAAGCGCCAGCCGTGGTAGCAGCACTCGATGGTCTCGCCCTCGCCCGGCTTTTCGACCAGCCGGCCGGCCGACAGGGGCGCGGCGCGGTGGGGGCAGATGTCGCGCATGGCGTAGGCTGCGCCGGCGCGGGTGCGGCCGATCAGGACCGGCTCGCCAAGCAGTTCATGGCGTTTCAACGAGGCCGGCGCCACATCGCGCGACAGGGCGACGAAATACCAGGCATCCAGCACGAACCCCTTGCCGAAGGCGGCGGGCGGGGCCGACCGGGTCTCGGCGGTCGCTGTGACGGAGGCGGTATCGGGAGGCGTCATGTCTGCTATTCTAGGCCGCGCTCCGGGGTCGCCGCCAGTCGCCGCTCACACATTCGCGAAAAGCACTTTACATCGCAAAGCGCAACCCGTATTGGGACGGAACGCTGTTCAAGAGGTCAAGCCGATGAGATCCGCCCTGATGGCCCTGCTGGCCGCCACTGCTTTCACCACCCCCGTCTGGGCCCAGGACGCCCACGGCGCCCAGGCGCCGGCAGCGACGCATGCTGACCACGGCCACGCGCACGCCGATTTCGAGTCCGGCCGGTTCCACGTCCGCATCGACGGGCCGGAGTCGCCGGGCGGCGATGTCATCCTGATCCCCGGCCTGTCGTCGTCGCCCGAGGTCTGGGACATGCTGACCGACGAGCTGAAGGGCCGCTATCGCGTCCACCGTGTCCACGTGCAGGGCTTCGCCGGCGCGCCGGCCGAGGACAACGCCGAGGGACCGGTCTCGGCCCCCGTGGCCGATGATCTGGCCCGCTACATCGCGGAACAGGGTCTGGAGAAGCCGGCGGTGATCGGCCACTCGATGGGCGGCACCATCGGCATGATGCTGGCCGCGCGCCATCCCGACAGCGTCGGCAAGCTGATGGTCGTGGACATGGTGCCGTTCATGGGCGCGATGTTCGCCCAGCCAGGCACGAACCCGACGCCCGAAAGCGTCGCCCCCGTGGCCGACATGATCTATCAGGGCATGGCCAACTCGCCGCGTGAACAATGGCTGGCGGAATCGAACGCGGCCATCACGGGGATGATCAACACCGAGTCCCAGCGCGCCGGGCCGCTCGAGGCCGGCGCCACGACCGACCAGAAGGTGGCCGCCTCGGCCATGCGGGAACTCGTCGTCACCGACCTGCGCCCCGAACTGGCCAACATCACCGCCCCGACCACGGTGCTCTACGTCAAGTTCAACGACCCGCGGATGACGCCCGAGATCACCGACGGCATCTACCGCGCCTCGTTCTCCAACCTGCCGGCGGCCGAACTCAAGCGGATCGACGCCAGCGCCCACTTCATCATGCTGGACCAGCCGGCCCTCTTCGCCGCCGAGGTGAACGCCTTTTTAGAATAGGGCGTTCAAGGGTCATGGTTTCGGCGGAAACGCCCCTCACGGTCGCGTGACGACGTGTGGGGCGTTTGCGCGCGTCCGGTGAACGGCTAAGACCTGTACCGGACAGAATGAGGTTTTCATGGCGGGTTCCGGCTTCAGCTTCAGGCGGGGCGGCGGCGGCGAAGGCGGGCAACCGAAACCCCGGCGCACGGCCCTGCAGCGCCTGATCTACTGGGGGTCGGTGCTGGCCATCTGGGGCGTCATCTTCCTGGTGGTGTTCTTCGCCGTCTTCGCGCGCGACCTGCCCGACACCTCGACCCTCTACAATGTCGATCGCCAGCCCTCGATCACCTATCTGGACCGAAACGGCGCCCTGATCGCGGTGCGCGGCAGCCAGATGGCCCCGCCGGCCGATCTCGAGGCACTGCCCGACTATGTGCCCGCGGCCTTCATCGCCATCGAGGATCGCCGCTTCTACTACCATCCCGGCTTCGATCCGATCGGCATGACCCGGGCCATCGCCGCCAACATGCGCGCCGGACGGGTGGTGCAGGGCGGCTCGACCCTGACCCAGCAGCTGGCCAAAAACCTGTTCCTGAGCCCGGACCAGAACATCAAGCGCAAGGTCCAGGAGCTGATGCTGGCGGTGTGGCTGGAGATGAAATTCTCCAAGGAGGAAATCCTCGCCCTCTATCTGAACCGGGTCTATTTCGGCGCCGGCGCCTATGGCATCGAGGCGGCTTCCCAGCGCTATTTCGACAAGGGCGCCAAGGACCTGACGGTCGGCGAGGCCGCCCTGCTGGCCGGCCTGCTGAAGGCCCCGTCGCGCTACTCTCCGGTATCGGAAAGCGAGCGGGCCGCGACCCGCGCGACCGTGGTCCTGAACCAGATGGTCGATTCCGGGGTGATCACCCCGGAGCAGCGGGCCGAGGCGGTGACCGAACCGGTTCGGGTGTCGCGGACGCTGGCGAGCCAGCACGCGCAGTATTTCGTCGACTGGCTGGACAAGCAGATCCGCGAACTGGTCGGCGAGCCGACCGAGGACCTGATCGTCGAGACGACGCTGGACCTGACCCTGCAGACCTCGGCCGAGCGGGCGGTGCGCCGCATCCTCGAGCGCGACAAGTCGAGAGGCGTGGAGCAGGCGGCGCTGGTCGCGCTGGACGGCGAGGGCCGGGTGCGGGCCATGATCGGCGGCGCCTCCTACGCCGACAGTCAGTTCAACCGGGCGGTCGACGCCCGCCGTCAGGCCGGTTCGGCGTGGAAGCCGTTCGTCTATCTGACGGCGCTGGAGAGCGGCTACACGCCCCAGACGATGGTCAACGACGCGCCGATCCGGATCGGCAACTGGTCGCCGCGGAACTATTCCGGGACCTTCGCCGGCGAGATGACCCTGGCCAACGCCGTGGCCCAGTCGACCAATACGGTGGCGGTGTCCATCGCGGACCAGATCGGACGGGGCAATGTGGCCCGCACGGCGCGGCGCCTCGGCATCACCTCGCGCATTGGCCTGGAGCCCTCGATGGCGCTGGGCGCGGTCGAGGTCTCGCCGATCGACATGGCCCAGGCCTATGACGCCTTCGCCAATGGCGGCAAGCGGGTCCGGGCCTACGGCATCAGCCGCATCCGCACCCCGCAAGGCCGGATCATCTATCAGCGGGCCGCCCGCGAGGACCGCCCGGTGCAGGCGATCAACAATCCGTTCCTCTACTACCTGAACCAGATGCTCCGCGGCGTGATGACCTCCGGAACGGGCCGCTCGGCCGCCATCGCGGGCCGCGACGTGGCGGGCAAGACCGGCACCACCTCGGACTACAAGGACGCCTGGTTCGTGGGCTACACCGGCGGCTTCGTCACTGCCGTCTGGGTCGGCAAGGATGACAACTCGGCCATGCGGGGCGTCACCGGCGGCTCGTCGCCGGCGGCCATCTGGAAGGGCTTCATGGAAGCGGCCCTGCCGCGCCTGAACGCGCCCGACATCCCCAACGGCCCGGCCATGCCCGAGGGCTGGCGGCCGCCCAGTCCGGTCGAGAGCCTGATCGGCCAGATCGGCGATTTGTTCGGCGACAATCCGCCAGGCGATGAGGCGGTCCCCCTGGACGAACCCTTGCCGGAACCGGCGCCGGCGCGGCGTGAGCCGGAGCCGCGCCGCGACGGGCCCGCGGTGCTGCGCCCGACCCAGCCCCAGCCGCAGCGCGACCCGCCGGCGCCGCAGCCGGAACCCGCGCCGCCGCCGGAGAAGCGGGCCGAGCCGCTGTTCTTCTAGAGGCTATCGCCCCACCGCGTGCAGCGCCGGGCCGTGGTCGCGCAGCCATTTCCTGTGCGGGCGGTGGTCGCCGACGAGGCGCTGGACCACCGACCAGTAGGCCGGGCTGTGGTCGGCATGGACCAGGTGGGCAACCTCATGCGCGGCCAGATAGTCGATCACCGCGTGCGGAGCCATGATCACCCGCCAGCTGTAGCGGATCGTGCGGTTGTGCGGGCTGCACGAACCCCAGCGCGACCGGGGATCGGCGATCGACATCTTCACCGGGCGCAGGCCGAGGGTGCGAAGATGGACATCGGTGCGCGCCTGCAGCGTTTCCCGCGCCACTCTCTTGAACAGGTTTTCGACGCGCCGGGCGAAGGCCGCGCCCTCGCCGCCGGAGACGATCAGCGGGCCGTCGGCGTCGTCGATCAGGCGCGCGGCCCCGGCCCCGCCGGTCGCCGCCAGCCGGGTGGGACGGCCGAACAGGGCCACCGTCGCGCCCGGCTCCAGCGGCGATCCCTGCGGCCGCTCGGCCAGCCGTTGTCGCATCCAGTCAGCCTTGGTGCGGGCGAAAGCGACGGCCTGCGCGAGGCCACGCTCGGACGGGGCGACCAGCACCGCCTCGCCAGCGCGGCCGTCGATGCGGATCGACAGGCGGCGGGCGCGCGGATTGACCGACAGCCGGGCCGGGACGCCGACGGCGTCAGGCGGCAGCCGCTGGCCGTTCCGGTACTGCACAGGTCGCCTCGTTCTTCGCGATGAACTCGCGCACCCGCGGATAGATGTCGTCGCGGAAGCGGCGCCCGTTGAACACGCCGTAATGGCCGACCTCGGGGTGGACGTACAGCATGCGCCGGTCGTCCGGCAGGCTGGAGCAGAGGCCGTGAGCCGCCTGGGTCTGGCCCACGCCAGAGATGTCGTCCTTCGCCCCCTCGACCGTCATCAGGCCGATGTCGGTGATCTTCGTCAGATCGACCTTCCGCCCGCGGTGTTCCAGCAGGCCACGCGGCAGCAGGTGCTGCTGGAAGACGATGTCGATGGTCTGGAGATAGAACTCCTCGGTCAAATCCAGCACCGACAGGTATTCGTCGTAGAACTGCTCGTGCTTCTCGACGCCGTCGCCGTCGCCCTCGACCAGGTCCTGGAAATAGCGGCGGTGAGCGTCGATGTGCTTGTCCTCGTTCATCGACATGAAGCTGTAGAGCTGCACGAAACCCGGATAGACCCGCCGCCCGAAGGCCGGATAGGGCCAGGGCACGGTGTGGATCATGTTGGATTTGAACCAGGTGAACGGCTTCTCTTCGGCCAGCTGATTGGTCACCGTCGGCGACAGGCGGGCGTCGATCGGCGAGCCCATGAAGGTCATGGAGGCCGGGCGGTTGGCATCCTCGTCCTCGGCCATCAGGGCGCACGCCGCCAGCACCGGCGGTCCGGGCTGGCAGACGCCGACGACGTGGGCGCGCGGGCCGATCACGCCCAGCATGGTGCGCACGTGATCGATGTAGTCGAAGAAGTCGAACCGCCCCTCCAGCATCGGCACCTGCCGGGCGTTGGTCCAGTCGGTGACATAGACGTCGTGGTCCTGCAGGAAGGCCTCGACCGTGCCGCGCAGCAGGGTGGCGTAGTGGCCCGACAGCGGGGC
>DASRXE010000175.1:0-14766 GCA_035654315.1 Brevundimonas sp. | reverse complement strand
CGGGCCGAAGTCGGTGTCGACCGTGACCTTCAGATAGCCTTCGGGGATGCGCAGGCCGGCGGTGGTGTAGCCGTAGACTCCCATGGTCCCCAGGTGGGCCAGGTGCACATCCAGCCCGCTCTCCACGATCGCGGCGAGCAGATGGTTTGTGGCGTTCAGGTTATTGTCCACCGTGTACAATTTGTGCCGCGCCGACTTCATCGAATAGGGCGCGGCGCGCTGTTCGGCGAAGTGGACGACGCTGTCCGGCCTCCACTCGCGGATCAGGGTCACGAGCCGGTCGAACTCCTTGCCGACGGTCATGTTGACGAAGTCGATGGTCCGGCCCGAGACCTCCTTCCACGCGGCGATGCGTTCACCCATGGTGCGGATCGGGGTCAGCGACTGGACCTCCAGCTCGTTGTCGATATTGCGCCGGCTCAGGTTGTCGACGACCAGGACGTCCCAGCCTTGCGCGGACAGGTGCAGCGCCGTCGGCCAGCCGCAGAATCCGTCGCCGCCCAGAACCAGAACCCGCATCGCTACACCCTTCTTCATGACTGCATCCTGCCTAGCCCATGGGGGCGGCCCGTCAAAGCTTGGGCGTTGAACGCGCGAGTCGGCGCTTCGGCTCAGGTCCGCGCCCACCATTGTTCGCGGCTCTGGCCCCAGTGGTCGACGGCGACGGCGTCGAACGGCGGCGGCAGCTTCGTCGGACCCAGATTGCGCGAGCCCAGCCGCTCGGCCAGCCGCTGCGACGGGGTGTTGTCGGGGTCGATGCAGTGGATGACCTCGGTCCAGCCCAGGGTGTCGAAGGCGTAGTCGATCGCCGCCGTCGCCGCCTCGACGCCAAAACCCTTGCCGTGCGCGTCCGGATGCAGACCCCAGCCGACCTCGGTGCCCGGCCAGCCCAACGGCGTCCACGGCCCGATACGGCCCAGCCAGCGGCCGGTGTCGCGCTCGATCAGCGAGAACATGCCGACGCCGGTCAGGCTCCACGCCCCGGCCATGGTCATGAAGCCGCGCCAGGCGGTCTCGGCCGGCATCGGGCCGCCGATGAATTTCGCGGCCTCCGGATCGGCCATCATCTCGGCCCAGCGCGGGAAGTCCTCCATCGCCGGCGGACGCAGGGTCAGGCGTTCGGTCTCGATCAGCGGTCCGGTCACAGCGGGTATTCCTGTTCCAGTTGGTAGCGGCTGCCGTCGTGGGTCAGCACGCTCGACCAGAGGCCGAAACGGTCGACGCGGATCGGCGGCGAATGCAGCAGGTTGTGCCCGGCGATCCAGGCCCCGATCCGGTCGGGATTGGTCTGCGGCTTCAGATAGGCCAGCGTCACGTGCGGGCGGTAGTCGCGCCGCTCCATGACCACGCCGGCGCGCTCCCCGGCGGCGCGGCAGCGGCCGGCCAGCACCGACAGCCGCTCGTTGGCCTCGACGCCGGCCCACAGGGTGTGGCTGCGATGGGCGTCGCCGAACGCCCCGACGCCGTGCAGGGCGAACTCGAACGGGCCGCCGGTGGCGGCGCGGTTGAGCTCGGCCGCCAGATCGTCGGCGCGGCGCTCGTCGATGTCACCGTAGAAGGCCAGGGTCAGGTGCAGCTGGTCGCGGGTGCGCCACTGGGCGCCGGGCAGGCCGGACTGGCGTCGCTCGAGCGTCTCGGCCACGTCCTCGGGGACGGACAGGGCGGTGAACAGCCGGATCATGCGACCGTTCGTAGCGGTTGAAACCCGCGCGCCCAAGTCCGGTTTTCCTTGCGGAACAGACCCAAGGCCCCGATATTTGACCAAGGACCGGGGATGACCCCGGTGAACAAGGAGATCGAACTCGCGATGAGCGACTTCAACAACGGCTACGCCCGGCCGCTTCCGCAAAGCGCCGACATGTCGGTGGACGCGGGCCTGCGCGCCTTCATGCTGGGCGTCTACAACAAGCTTGCGCTCGGCCTCGTGCTGGCCGGCGCGCTGGCCTATGTCACCGGCAACGTGCCAGCGGTGACCAGCCTGCTGTGGGTGCAGACGCCGACCGGATACGGCATCACCATGCTGGGCATGGTCGTCCAGTTCTTGCCGCTGGTGCTGCTGTTCGGCTCCATGTTCTTCATGAAGAACCCCACGGCCGGCGGCGTGAACCTGCTGTACTGGGCCGTGGTGGCCTCGATCGGCGCCTCGCTGGGCTTCGTCTTCCTGCGCTACACCGGTTCGAGCGTGGCCTCGACCTTCTTCGTCACGGCGGCGGCCTTCGGGGCGCTGAGCCTGTTCGGCTATACGACCAAGAAGAACCTGACCGGTCTCGGCAGCTTCCTGATCATGGGCGTGATCGGCCTGATCATCGCCATGGTGGTCAACATGTTCCTGCAGTCCAGCATGATGGCCCTGATCATCAGCGCCATCGGGGTGCTGATCTTCTCCGGACTGATCGCCTATGACACCCAGCGGCTGAAGATGACCTACTATGCGTTGGGCGGGAACCAGGCCGTGATGGGCGTGGCGACGGGCTTCGGCGCCCTCAGCCTGTTCATCAACTTCATCAACCTGTTCCAGTTCCTGCTCATGTTCATGGGCGGCAATCGCGAATAGGTTCGACCTCGAAGCATGGAAAAGGCCCGGAGCGATCCGGGCCTTTTTCTATTCCACGACGCTGAAGCGGCGGCTGTCGAAGACGCGCAGGACCTGGGGCAGTTCGCGACCGCGGCGCAGCACCATCCCGCCCTCGCCTATGACCGCCCACTGACCCTGTTTGAGGCGCAGGGCAGGGCGTTTCTCGATGCGGTAGGCGGGGGCGTCGCCCGAGCGGCGGAAGACGGCGAACTCGGCCACGTCGCGATGCCCGGCCATGGCGTAGTCCCGCCATTCCCCGGCCGCCACCATCCGTCCGTAGACCCTCAGGATCAGTTCCAGTTCGCGCCGGTCGAAGAAGACCGGACCGGCCTGTGGCTGCAAATCCGCGGCGTCGCTCATGGATCGAAGGTAGGCCGCCCGTGCGGAAACGCCAGACCCTGTGAACCGGCGCCGTTCCGCAGACCGGCGTGCCCCGAACGCCACTCGCCGAAGAAATCGCCCGGAACACGAAATAGCCGCCGTTCCGCCCATCGACCGCCCCCTTGGGGGGCGACACCGGACCCATCGGCTCGTCGGAGTTCGGAGCGATCCCGGATCCTGAACAGCCCCCCCAGCCCCCCTGGATCACTCCATCAAAGGGCTCCGGCGGGTCGATGCTTCCTCCAAGCGAGACGCCCGCCCAGCCACCCCTCCCCCCTCGGCTGAGCGGGCGTTTTGCTGTCCGGCTCCGGGCGGCCGGCGTCAGGGCAGGATGACCTCGGCCGGCTCGCCTCCCCGCATCACGGACAGGATGCGCTGGCCGTCTCCGTCCAGGGCCGCGGCAAGCCCGTCGAGACCGCTCACAGCGCTGTCGTCGACGAGGCGGATCACGTCTCCCGCCTGCAGGCCCGCGCCGGCGGCGACGGACCCGCCCTCCACCGCGAACACCTGAAGGCCGTCGGCCGTGGCGCGGGCGCTCAGACCGCGGGCCATTACGACATCGGACCCGAGCACCACCGGGCGATCGCCGGGCGCGACGACGGTCAGGGTGGCCCGGCCCTCGCGGCCGTCGCGCAGATAGACGACCTCGACCTCGGTTCCGGGCGCCGCGATGCCGATGGTCGCCGCGACGGTGCCGGCGTTGGACACCGGTCGGCTCTGGATGCGGGTGATCACGTCGCCGCGGCGCAACCCGGCCGCCTCGGCCGACGAGCCGGGCGCCACGTTCTCGACCACCGCGCCGCGCACGATGCCGAGGCCGAAGTCGCGGGAGCGCTCGGCGTTGAGCGAGCCCAGAATGGCGCCCGTCGAGCCGCGCCTGACCTCGCCCGTGGTCCGCAGCTGTTCGACCACATACATCAGGATGCGGCTCGGCACGGCGAAGGCGATGCCGTCGTTGCCGCCGCCGCCGCCCGACAGGATCGAGGTGTTGATGCCGATCAGCCGCCCCCGGCTGTCCAGCAGCGGGCCGCCCGAATTGCCGGAGTTCACCGCCGCGTCGGTCTGGATATAGTCTTCGATCCGGTCGCCCATGCCGGAGCGGCCGAGGCCCGAGATCACTCCCATGGTCAGGGTCTGGTCGAGGCCGAGCGGATAGCCGACGGCGAAGGCCAGGTCCCCGGTGCGCAGCTGGTCCGAATCGACCACCTCGATCGCGGACAGGCCGCTGGCGTCGAACTTGAGCACCGCCAGGTCGGTGGCCTTATCCGTGCCGATCAGCACAGCGTCGAAGATGCGGCCGTCGGTCAGGTCGACGGTGTATTTGCTGCCGCCCTCGACGACGTGGTTGTTGGTGACGACGATGCCTTCGCCGGCGTCGATGATGGCGCCCGAGCCGCTGGAGATCGGCCGCGGCTCGTTCTCGCCCGAACTCGGGCCTTCGGACTGGCCGAGGGTGGTCACCTGCACCACGGCCGGCAGGGCTTGCTCGAGCCCGCCGGCGAAGGAGAACACGCCCCGTTCGGCGTCGTAGGGGATGGGCCCGCGCTGTGTGGACTGCGCCGCGGCGGGAGCGGCGGCCAGCAGGGGGACCGCTGCGACCAGCGTCAGTATCGACAGCCCGTGAGCCCGGTTGGTGGAACGCCGCATCGCCAATCCCCTGTTGTTGGGGCGAACCTAGCGCGAGAAATGCGCCGTGACGACAGCCCCGGGGCGGCCGTCATCAACCGTCATGGACGCGCCGTGGCGTTTCAGGATCGCCCGCACGAAGGCCAGGCCCATGCCATGGCTCTCGCGATCGTCTGCAGAGGCGGCGCCGGGCGCGTCGGTCGACGGGAAGCCCGGCCCCTGGTCGGCGACGGCGAGCATCGGCCGTCCGTCGCGCAGGCCGGCCGTCACGGTCACCACGCCGCCGTCCGGCGAGAATTTCAGGGCGTTGTCGACCAGGTTGGTCACCGCGCGCTGGAGCAGGGAGTGCACGCCCAGCACCGACGCCGGCTCGCCCTCGACCCGGATCGACACGCCGCGCTCCTCGGCCAGCGGCTGATAGAGGTCGGCCGCCTGGGCCGCGAGTTCGTCCAGCCGCACGCTCTCGAACACCCACGCCTCGCCGTCGCGCAGCGCCATCGCCTCGTTCATGGAGCGGGTGATCTGGGCCAGGTCGGCGCGGGCCTCGTCGATCAATTTGCGCGCCTCGGGCGTGGTCGCGACGCGGCGCAGCTTGTCGAGGCGGACCGAGGCCCGGGCCAGTGGCGTACGGAAGTCGTGGGCCAGCTGATCGGCCGAATCCCGCAGCCAGCTCAGCAATTCATCAAGCCGGTCGAGGGTGCGGTTCACATGGCCGGTCAGTTCGGTCAGCTCCGGCGCCACCGCCGTCTCCGGCGCGCGCAGAGAGAAGTCCCCGACGGCGGCCCGGTCGAGGGCGCGGCTGACCTCAGCCACCGCGCCGGTGAGGCGGCGCCGGGCCATGGCGGCGGCGGCCAGGCCAATGACCAGAAGCAGCAGCCCGGTTCCGATGACCGCCGCAACGGCCCAGCCCCAGGCGTCGCCGGAGCGGTCGACGACCCGGCCGACGGCGATGTCGAGCGCGCCGAAAGGACGCCGGACCACCACCACTTCGACGGCGCGCGACGGACACAGCACGCCCCGGGCCAGACGCACCGCATAGACGTCCTCGCCGAGCCGCCCGATCCGCTCGCCGCGGGCCGACTCCAGCGCCGCCAGCCCGGCCGGCTTGCCAACCGGGCCGCGGATGAAGCGAACCCCGGCGCCGCCCCGGCCGGTGCGGCAGGTCTCCTCCAGCGTCCGCGCCTCGCGGGCCGGGCCGCTCTGAAAGGCGCTCAGCCAGGCCGACAGCCACGTCGCGTCCGCCTCGGTCAGACTCTCGGCCGACAGACTGGCCTCCGAGCCCAGTTTCGTGACCATGGCGCTGTAGTCGTCCAACGCGGCCAGCGCGGCCTTCTCGCGCTGGTCCATGCGCACCGCCGCGCCGGTGACCAGCAGGGAGCCGGACAGGGCCAGCGCCGCCAGCACCCCCATGGCCGCGGCCAGCTGGGTCGAGGTTCGCCGGCCCAGCCAGCCCCCCAGCCCCGGAAATCGTCCGGTCATGTCGGGCTCAGCCCGCCGCCGACAGGTCGCGGAAGATCAGGCTCTGGCTGCGCGCCGAGACGATCAGGGGATGCAGGTCCTCGCCCAGTTCCGGCGCCTGTTCCTTGAGGCGGCGGCGAAGGGCGCTGATACGGGCGTCGATGACGTTGACGAAATTGTCGGGCAGGAACCGCCACTCGACCCAGCATTTGTCCCACAGCATGGTCTTGGTCACCGGCTGGCCGCGCGCGGTCATCAGCTCGGCGACGATGGCGAACTCCAGCGGCGACAGGTCGATCAGCCGGCTCTCTCCGTCGGGCAGATCCAGCTTCAGGGTCCGCGCGCCGGGTGAGAGCCGGAAGGGGCCGTTGACCAGTTCGGCCCCGGCGGGGCGGGCCCGGCGCGCCGCCCGCCGCAGCTGGGCGGCGATGCGGGCCAGCAGTTCCTCGTCCCCGACCGGCTTGGCCAGATAGTCGTCGGCCCCGCCCAGCAGGCCCTCGACCTTCTGCCGCTCGCCGCCGAGGGCGGTCAGCATCAGCGCCGGCGCGTCCGATGAGGTTCCGCCGCCGGCGCGGAGCCGCTTGAGCATCTCCAGTCCGTCCATGCCGGCGGTGAGCCGGTCGAGGATCAGGATGTCGTAGGGCGCGCGCCCGGCCGCCTCGAGCGCAGCCTCGCCGGCGTCGAAGCGGTCGACGGCCTCGAACCCGGCCGCGGTCAGCCGCTCCGCCACATGGTCCGCCAAGGCCGGGTCGTCCTCGAGCAACAGGGCGCGGCGGCCCGCGAACACCGGACCGAGCCGGGCGAAGGGATCGTCCTGGGTCGTCATGTCCCCGTCCACGCTGAACTCCACCGTCGCCTCACGTTAGGGCGCCGGCGCTGAATGACAACGCCGCCGCTCACCGCTGCTCTAGGCCGTCGGGCGTGGTAAGGGGGCTGATCGTTTCTGACGCCCCCCGCCGCCGGCTCAGTGTTCGCCGTGTCCGTGCGAGGCGGTCTCGCTGGCCTGGGCCGCCCAGCCCTCGCCGCCCGCCTCGGCGAACCAGAACGGGGCCCGCGACCGCTGGCGCGGCGCGATCTCGTTCATGCCGGAGTCGTACACCCGCCCGTTGAGCACCGTGTAGGCGATCGAGGTGGTGTTGCGGATGTTCTCCAGCGGATTGGCGTCCAGCACCACCATGTCGGCCAGCTTGCCGACCTCCAGCGACCCAATGTCGCCGTCCATGCCCAGCGCCTTGGCGCCGTTCAGTGAGCCGGCGCGCAGGATGTCCATCGGCTCCATGCCGCCCTGGGCCAGGCTCCATAGCTCCCAGTGCGCCGCCAGGCCCTCGCGCTGGCCATGCGCGCCGATCTGGACGTTGACCCCTTCGGCCGCCAGGCGGGTCGCTTCGCGGGCGACGGAGACGTGGTTCCACTCGTTGTCGGGCGCGGTGACCGGTCGGCGGGCGCGGGCGTCGAGCAGGCGGCGCGGCACGTATTGGGTCAGGATCGGGTGATTCCAGACCTCGCTCTCCTGGTACCAGTAGTTCTCGCCGTAGCTGCCGCCGTAGGCCACCACGATGGTCGGGTTGTAGGCGACGTCCGTCTGGCGCCACAGCTGGTGCACGTCGTCGTAGAGCCGGGCCAGCGGGATCGAGTGCTCGATCGTGGTATGGCCGTCGACGATCATCGACATGTTGTGCTGGTAGAGCGAGCCGCCCTCCGGCACGACCATCATGTTCAGGTCGCGAGCAGCCGCGATGATCTGCTGGCGCTGGTCGCGGCGGGGCTGGTTGTAGCTCTTGACGCTCCAGGCGCCGGCCGCCTTCATCCGGCGCAGGGTCGACATCGCGTCGTCGAGGTCCTCGATCTGGGCCGTGAACGGCGTCGCCGCCCCGTAGAGGATGGTCCCCGTCGAGAAGATGCGCGGCGCCACGAGTCGGCCGGTCCGGGCCAGCTCGCTGTGGGCGAAGATCTCGCTGGTGTCGCTGGAGGGGTTGTGAATCGTGGTCACCCCGAAGGCGAGCGAGGCGTAGTCGACCCAGCTCTGCTCGGGGATGATCTCGTCCGAGCCCATGGCTCCGTGCCAGTGGGTGTCGACCAGGCCCGGCATTATGGTCTTGCCGGTCATGTCGATGGTCGGGACGCCGGCCGGCAGGCTGGTGCTCGCGAGCGAGCCGATCGTCTCGATGCGGTTGCCGTTGATGACAACGACGCCGTCCTCGATGACCTCGTCGCCGTTCAGGGTGATCAGCCGCGCGCCGGTGAGGGCGATGCGGCCCTCCGGCTTGTCGGCCGGGGCGCTGAAGCCGAGGTCGATGCCGTGCTCGTCGGGCTTGGGCAGGTCCTCGGGCGCGCCGTCGACGAAGGCGAAGGCCTGGTTCAGGTCGCGGGTGAACAGTTCGGGCCCCTGGGACCAGTGCAGTCGGCGCGAGTCGCCCGACCAGCTGAGCCATTCTCCGGAATCCCGCGTCACCCGGGCCTGGGGCAGGGACTTGCCGTCGGCGCTGACGGTGATCGGCCGCCCGGCCGCCACGAAGGGCGCAACATAGGCGTTGAACCGCTCGGTCCAGCCGATCCAGTTTCCGTCCGGCGAGACGGCGAACTCGCTGGCCCATTCCGAGGTCAGGTGGGTGCGTTCGTCCTGGCCGTTCAGGTCGACCGAGGTCAGGGTCCGTTTGTCGCCGTCTCGACCCGACAGGAAGATGCGCTCGTCGTCGGCCCCGAACTGGGGCGCCGACCCTTCTTCGGTGACGAACACCGGCTCGCCGCCCTCGGCCGGGATGCGGTAGATGCCCGGATCGCGGCTCCACAGGGCGGTGGTCAGGAAGCCGTCGCTGGCGGTGCGATAGACGATCGTCTCGCCGTCGGGCGAGAACACCGGCTCGAGATAGTGCCCGGGGTTGGGGGTGATCACCCGGCCCGCGCCGCCCGAGGCGGAGATGATGCGGATCGAACCGAGCTCCTGATCGTCCCAGGTCGTGTAGACGATCGATCTGCCGTCGCGCGACCAGCTGGGATACAGTTCGAAATGGTCGCTCTGGCGGGTCAGGCGGCGCGCCGTGCCGGTCGGCAGGTCGCGGATCCACAGATGGCCGAGCGCCTCGAACACCACCCTTGATCCGTCCGGCGAGGGGCGGGCCCAGCGGATCATCTTCACGTCGAAGGAGTCCGGCGCGACCTCGACCGGGAAGCGGACGGCGTCCTGCACGCGGCGGGTGTCGGCGACGTGGAAGGGGATGTCGGCGACCTCGCCTGAGGCCACGTCGACCTTCTGGATGCGGCCGTCGGCCCAGAACACGATGGAGCGGTTGTCGGGCGTCCAACTGATGGCCGGATAGACGCCGTGGATGGCCCACGTTTCCTGCAGGTCGCGGTCGAGACCGGAGAAGACCGGCGTTTCGCGCCCGGAGTCGAGGTCCATCACATACAGCACAGACTGGTAGCGGACCCGCCGGATGAAGGCGAGCGACTTGCCGTCCGGCGAGGGCGTCGGCCGGATCGAGCCGCCGGGGCCGGTGACGTAGGGATCGATCTCGCCGGTCTCCCGGTCAAGGCGGCGGATGATGTAGATCTGGTCGTTGACGTCCTTCGAGTATTCGAAGGTGCTTCCCGGCGTGGCGTCGTCGCTGAAATACAGGTAGCGGCCGTCGGGCGAGAAGGCCGGTTCGCCGGTGTCCTTCTGCTGGGTGCGGCGCTCGGTCATCTGCACCCCGCCGCCGCCCGAGCGGTGGTACATCCATAGCTCGCCGGCCCCCAGCGAGCGGGCCGAGGTGAAATGTTTCCGCGCCACGATGAATTGGCCGTCCGGCGTCCATTCCGGCTGGTTGAGCAGGCGGAAGGTCTCCCTGGAGATCTGCACTGGATTGGAGCCGTCGGCTTCCATGATCCAGATGTTGTCGCCGCCGCCGCGGTCCGAGGTGAAGGCGATGTGGCGGCCGTCCGGCGACCATTTCGGCTGCATGTCCCACGCCACGCCGCTGGCGATGGCCCGCGCCTCCCCGCCCGCGACCGGCATGACATAGATGTCGCCCAGCATGTCGAAGGCGATCGTGCGGCCGTCCGGGCTGACGTCGACCGACATCCAGGTGCCGCGGGTCACATCGATGGAGATGTCGCGCGACGGTCCGGGCGGCGTCTGCACGTCCCACTTCGGCTCGTCAGCCTCATCGCTCCCGGGCTTGTCCGCCTCCGCGGACTCCCCGGCCGAGACGGGCGCGGGCTCCGGGGTCTGGGCCCAGGCGGGACAGGCGAGCGCCAGCAGGGCGGCCGTGGCCAGCAGTTCACGCTTCATGTTTCTGATCCCCGATATCCGGACGTCTTGCGCCGACCGCCGGCTGACGCGCCCTTTTCGAGGGGGCAGTGAGCCTTGTCGGATGGCGGAAGTCCAGACGCCCGAGGCGCGTCAGGCCGCCGCGCCGGAGATGTAGTCCCGGGTCAGCGGCACGGCGTCGACCCGCTTCGCAAGCTGGATCTGGAACACCATGCAGCCCCGATGGCGGAAGGCCACCTCGCTGAGGCAGAGATAGAACTCCCACATGCGGCAGAAGCGCTCGTCGTAGAGAGCCGCGATCTCGGCGCGGTTGGCCTCGAACCGTTCGCGCCACGCCTTTAGCGTCTCGGCGTAGTGAAGGCGCAGAATCTCGATGTCGGTGACCCACAGCCCGGCCCGCTCGATGGCCGGCAGGATTTCCGACAGGGCCGGGGTGTAGCCGCCGGGGAAGATGTATTTGCCGATCCACGGCTGGTTGCTGACCGACACATGGTTCTGGCCGATGGCGTGCAGGACCGCCACGCCGTCGTCCTTCAGCTGCCGGGCCATGGCGTCGAAGAAGGCCTGATAGTTGGGCACGCCCACGTGTTCGAACATGCCGACCGAGACGATGCGGTCGAACCGCTCCTCGACATCGCGATAGTCCTGTTTGCGGAACTCGACGCGGTCGGCGAGCCCACGCTCCCCGGCCCGGGCGCGGGCGACGGCGAGCTGCTCCTCGGACAGGGTGACGCCGGTGACGCGGGCCCCGGCCTCCTCCGCCAGGGTCATGGCCAGACCGCCCCAGCCGCAGCCGATGTCGAGCACGGACTGGCCCGGCTCAAGCAGGAGCTTGGCGGCCAGATGCCGCTTCTTGGCGACCTGGGCCTCGTCGAGCGTCATGCCGGGGTGTTCGAAATAGGCGCAGGAATACTGCAGGTCGGTGTCGAGGAAGCGGCGGTAGAGATCCAGCGACAGGTCGTAGTGATGGGCCACATTGCGCCGCGCGGCGGCCCGGTCGTTGGCCTGTTCGATGCGCCGCCAGAGCCGCGCCAGCCGGCCCCGCCGGGGCGGGGGCCGCAGGGAAAGATTGCGCCCGACGAGGTCGAGCAGGTCCCACAGCGTTCCCTTTTCCAGAACGACGTCGCCGTCCATCCACGCCTCGCCGAGGCCCAGACCGGGGTAGACAGCCAGGCGCCAGGCAGTGCGGTTGTCGCGCAACCTGATGCGGATCGGAGCCGCCGCCGTCGGTTCCCCGGCCGTCAGCGCCTCGCCCGAGGGAAGCACCACGGTCAGGGAGCCCGAGCGGATCAGCCGTTTCAGGAAACGTCCAAGCGCAACGCGGGTCAGGGCGCTCAATGGACCTGCAGGCCCGGACCGGGCGGCGGGATCGTCCGCACGGTCGAGGGCGGCGGAAGCTTGAGAACTCATGCTGGCCTCCCCGGCGCGACGAGGCGCCGCTTCTGCGTCACCGAAGCAGTTGGGCCTCGGTTCCGGTCGGTTCAAGTCCCCGCGATCCGACGGAACAAAGGTCCGGATCGGCGCTTCGACGTCGGCCGGGATCGTCCCGCCCTGCGCAGGAGGCCTCCGATGTTCGCTCGACTCCCCCTCCTTCTGGCCGGCGCCGTCGCCATGGCGCCGACCGCGCCCATCGCCGCCCAGAGCCCGCCGGCCGCGCCTCCCGCACCCGTCGCAGCCCCCGTCCTGCCATTCGGCCAGACGTTTCCGCCCGGCGCGGAGGTGCTGAGCGTCGACGGCGAACCGCTCGGCCGGCTCGCCGAGGTGGAGACGAGAGCGGGCGGCGAACGCATCCTCCACATTCGCCGGTCCGATGGATCTATGACGACGGCGCCCGCCATCGTCGCCTCGCGCGGCGAACGCGCCGTCGTTCTCGAATGGACGCGGACCGAGTTCGAAGCGGAAGCCATGACCGCCACGGCGGCCCCGACCGGTCTGCCGCCTGCGTCGACGCTGCCCCGCCTCTGAGCGGCCCGGTCACAGGCCGAACGGCCAGGTTTCCTCGACGCCCTCGCGCCGGGCCGTCGGCAGCGGCGTCACCGCCGTGGTCTGGTCGAACCAGACCCAGGCGTCGAACTGCTGCGGAAGCGAACAGCCGGAGTAGTGGCTCCAGCGCTCGGTTTCGGGCCGGTAGATGACGCCGATGAACCGCTCCAGCTTCGGATCGAGGAGGCGCTGCCTGAGCGCGTCGTGCACCCCCTCGCGCAGGTCGAGCAGGAAGCGTCCGACCCCGCTGTCGTGGGCCAGACGCTCGTAGCTGTCCGGCCGCGAGGGATTGATCCGCTTGACCTCCATCGGCGCGCCCCAGTCCGAGGCGCAGGCGACCTCGCCGCCATGGGTTCCGAAGCCGATCAGGGCGGCGTCGCGACCGAAGCGTTCGCGGCACAGCTGCCCGATGTTGAGCTCTTCGCGAACCAGTCCCATCTCGGTCTTCGAGGCGTCGCCGATGTGCGAATTATGCGCCCAGACCACGGCCTTCGCGTCGGGCTCCCGCGCGTCCAGTACGGCGCAGAGGGTCTCGAACATATGGGTGTCGCGCCGGTTCCAGCTTTCCGACGCGCCGTAATAGACGGAGCGGTAATAGGCCTCGGCGTTCTTGACCAGGCGGGCGTTGCCGCTGGCGTCGAGAAAGCTGTCGCCATCGCCGGTCTCGTAGTCCAGCCGCTTCGCCAGCATATCGGTCAGGGTCTTCACCACCGCCCGTTCGCAGCGCGAATAGCCCGAGGTCAGGGCCATGCGGCCATAGGCCTGCGGTTCGCTGGCCCAGGGGGTCAGGCATCCGTAGCGCTCGCGCGCCACCTTGCCGGCCTCCGGATCGACGCGGTCCAGATAGTCCAGCACGCCCTGGATCGACGCCGACAGGTTGTACAGGTCGAGGCCATGGAAGCTGGCCCGCGCCTCAGCCGGCCGCGCCTCGTTCCAGCCGCGCAGCCATTCGACGAAGGCCTCCACGTCCGTGTTGCGCCACATCCAGGTCGGGAAGCGCCGGAACGGCGGTTCAGCATGCGCCGGCGACGGTCGTTGGCGGACGTAGCGGTCCAGGCTGGCCGCGTCGGGCCAGTCCGCCTCGACGGCGACGATGGTGAAGCCGTGGTGCTCGATCAGGCGCCGGGTGATCGCCGCGCGGGCGCGATAGAACTCCGACGTTCCGTGGCTGGCCTCACCCAGCAGCACCACCCGCGCGTCCGCGAACCGCTCGAACAGGGCGCCGAAAGCGGCGTCATCGGGGTCCGGCAGGGGCTCGGCGGCGGCGCGGATCAGCGAGACCGTGGAGGCCTCGGCCGGCGGTTTCTCGAAGGCGCGGGGCTCCGGGGCCCGCCGCGCTGCATCGGCGTCGGACCAGCCCTGTTCGCCGACCAGGGGCACGAACCGGACGCCGCCAAGGTCGTCCTCCTCGAAATGGGTGGCGCTGGTTCGGGTGACCCTGATGAGGCGTTGCTCGTCCCGGGCGGCGCCGACCGGCATGACCAGCCGGCCGCCGAGATCGAGCTGGTCCTTCAGGGCCTGCGGAACGGCGGGGCCGCCCGCCGCCGCGAGAATGGCGTCGAACGGCCCGGCCTCGGCCCAGCCGCGGGTGCCGTCGCCGGTGCGCAGTTCGACATTGTCGTAGCCGAGCCTTCGCAGACGGGTCCGGGCCAGCTCGGTCAGGTCAGCGTGGCGTTCGATGGCGAAGACCTGTTCGGCGATCCGGCTCATCACCGCCGCGGCGTAGCCCGATCCGGCCCCGATCTCGAGCACCCGATCGCCCGGGCGGATGGCGGCGGCCTCGATCATCAGCCCAACGATATAGGGCTGCGAGATGGTCTGGCCGGCCTCGATCGGCAGCGGCGCGTCGTCGTAGGCGAACGCCTGCAGGCCCGCCGGCACGAAGACCTCGCGCGGCACCTCGCGCATGGCGTCCAGCACATGGTCGTCGTGGACGCCGCGGCGCGCCACCTGACGTTCGACCATCCGCTCGCGGGCCTCGGCCAATGCGGGCATGGCGCGGTCCCGGCTCTAGCGCCCTGAGGTGGGCGGCGGGGGCGAATCCGGCGGCGTGCCGTCCGGCGGCTCCTGCCCCGGCGGCGGCGGGTCCGGCCGCATGTCGGGCGGGCCGACGTCGGGCGGCGTCTCCTCGGGCGGGATCGGCGGCTCGGGCGGCGTGGCCTCGTCCGGGGGTTCCGGGCTCGCTTCCTCCGCCGGCTCCGGCGTCGGTTCGAACAGGGTGGCGTCGTCGGCGTCGGCGTCCGCGACCGGGTCGCCCGCGCCGTTGCAGGCCGCCAGCGCGGCGCCGAAGATGAGAGGCAGCAGGGCCGGGGTCGTTCGCATGATCATCTCCCGCGCCCCCGGGGGTTCAGAGGTTCAACCGGCGGCGGAGGCGGGGGTTCCGCTCCGCGAAGGGGCGCCGTGGACGGGCTTTTTTGCCGCGCCGCCCGAACGCTGGCGCGACCGCCGTTGGAGAACGAAGGGCGTCTTCGAGCCGCGAAGGATATCGCCATGA
>DASRXE010000174.1:0-4647 GCA_035654315.1 Brevundimonas sp. | reverse complement strand
GCGAGGAATTGGACCCACGGATCATAGCGCAGGGTGTCGCGTCGCTCGGGCCCGCCATGCGGCAGCACGATGAGGCCGCGCTTGGCCACGCCCGGCAAGGCGGTGACATAGCCTGACAGGGCCTGCCCGTCCCGCGCCCGGTAGTCGAAGCGGCGCATCGCCCCCAGTCGGTCCGGCGGGAGGATGGGATAGGCGTTTCCGATCAGATCGACCTGTCGCGTCGTCGCGTCGTACAGATAATAGGAGCCGGGTTCGTCCGGGCCGCTCGCCTTAAGCACCCAGCGGGCGGCGTCGTCCGACTGTCCGACCACCGAAAGGCTTCGCTCGTCGTCGAAGAACCGATAAAGGCCGTCGAACTGGGCCTGCAGACCGGGGTCCTCGAAGTCGCATCGATAGATGTCGTCCCAGTAGCATCCGGCCAGCAAGTCCCCGGTCGCGGGATGGGTGATGACGTCAGAGACGTCGTAGCGAGGGTTGCGCCAGACCGGAGGCCCAATGACACCGCTCGAGAAGTCCAGAACATGGACAGCCGCGGTGTCTCCCTCGCCCGCTTCCGGGCGCTTCATCGCATAGAAGAGGTTGGGCTCGCCCGCCGGAGCCAGGACCTCGTAATCCGGCATATCGCGCAGCGCCGCGTCCCGCAGATTCGCGACGACCAACCAGCGGCCGGACGCCACGTCCCGCCGCTCGATCACGGCGCCGCCACGGCCTCTGTGGCCGAGATGTCGGATTCGGCCGCGGATTTCGCCGGCGGCGTCCGCGAAATAGCCGCTCACGGCGTTGTTGTTCTCCTCGATGAGTCTGACGCCGCCGCCGCGGAGGTCGGCCTTGACGATGTCGCCATGCAAGCCCGGTTCCCAGCTCTCCAGTTGCAGAAGCAACTCGTCGTGCGACCCGGGGAGACTGGAGATGAGCGTGGGAAACGCGCGCCGGTCCAGGTCGACCGTCTGCGGCGGCGATCCGTCGAACCGGTGGATGACCAGACTGCCTTTGGCGCGGCGGCCCGCCTCGGTGCTACTGACGACCAGCCTGTCTCCGGATTTCCAGACAGCCCATCTGAAGGTCGTCCTCACGAACTCGCCAGGGCCGAATGCGAAAACCGCCTGCCGCTGCTCGCCGCGCAGGTCCTGGACATAGAGCTGGCCCCGGACGCCGTCGGTGATGACATACGAGAGGTAGTGACCCGAGGGAGAGATGTCGACGCTCTCTAGCGCAGGGCGCACGTAGAGCTCGCGGACGGACGGAGGTCCGGACGTAGCGGTCGGTATCGCTTCCATCATCTCGGATTCGTCGGCGCCCCCGCTCTCCTGGGCGAGGCTGCCGCCCGCCAGCATCCCCCAGGCGATCGCGGCCAGAATCCAGAATCGAATCATTCGTCTCCCCAACTTCCTGCAGCGGACGCGTTCGGCCGCTGACCGGATACCGACGCGAACGCCCTCAACTCTCATGCGAACCTTTCGCGCGCACACGGAAAGGTCAAGCCGGCGTCAAAGCATCGCCGGAATGACCCGGTCCGGCGGGCGGTGGCCGTTCTGGAAGGTCAGGATGTTGGCGATGACGCGGTCGCCCATGTCCTGGCGCGCCTCCAGCGTCGCCGATCCGAGATGCGGCAGCAGCACGACGTTGGCGTGGCCCAGCAGGCCGGGATGCACCGCCGGTTCGTGCTCATAGACGTCCAGACCGACCCCGGCGACGGCTCCGCGCGCCACCGCCTCGGCCAGCGCCGCCTCGTCGATCAGTTCGCCGCGGGCGGTGTTGACCAGCAGGGCGTGCGGCTGCAGCCGGGCCAGCCGTTCGGCGGACAGCAGGTGATGCGTCTCCTTCGTCGCCGGGCAGTTCAGCGAGATGATGTCCATCCGCCCCAGCATCTGGTCCAGGTCGTCCCACCAGGTCGCCCCCAGTTCCTCGGCGATCATGTCCGGGACCGGCTTGCGGTTGTGGTAGTGCACCTGCATCCCGAAGGCCTTCGCCCGCCGCGCCAGCGCCTGGCCGATGCGGCCCATGCCGACGATGCCCAGACGCTTGCCCCACAGCTTGCGGCCGGTCATCCAGGTCGGGGTCCAGCCCTCGAACCGGCCCTCGGCCATGACCTGCGCCCCCTCCACGAGCCGCCGGCTGACGGCGAGGATCAGGGCCATGGTCAGGTCGGCGGTGTCCTCGGTCAGCACGCCGGGAGTGTTGGTGACGATCAGACCCCGGGCGACCGCCGCCTCGACATCGATGTGGTTCACGCCCGCGCCGAAGCTGGCGATCATCTTCAGCTGCTCGCCCGCCGACGCGATCAACGGACCATCTATGAGGTCGGTGATGGTCGGCACCAGCACGTCGGCGCGGCGCACCGCCGCCTCCAGCGCCGCCCGGTCCATCGGGGCGTCGGTCAGGTTCAGTTCGGCGTCGAACAGCTCGCGCATACGCGTCTCGACCGTGTCCGGCAGGCGTCTGGTTAATACGACCTTAAGCCGGGGCGGGGACATTCGAAGCCTTCGATTCACGGACCCGTCAGTGTCTAGCAAAGCTCGTACCCGCTTCCAAAGACTGGCTGCAACGGCCGCGGTGCTGTGCGCGGCGGTGCTGGCCGGCGCCTTCCAGACCATGCCCGACGGGCGTCCGACGCCGAGCGGTCAGCCGGTGCCGCGTTGGCTGTCGCTGAAGTCGTCCGAGGTCCACGCCCGCTTCGGGCCCGGTCTCGACCACCGCATCCTGTGGGAATACCAGGTCTCCGGCCTGCCGGTGCAGGTCATCGCCGAGACCACCGAATGGCGCAAGATTTGCGACCCGGAGGGCGCCGTCGCCTGGGTCCACCGCAGCGTGGTGTCGAGCCGCCGAAGCGTCTTCAACGCCTCGGTCGAAGAGATCCCGATCCATTCCGGCCGGTCGGCCTCCTCTCCGGTGCGGGCCCGCCTGTCGCCCCGTTCGCTGGTCGCCATGGACGAGTGCGAGGACGGCTGGTGCCGCGTGCGCGCCGGGCGGCTGCGCGGCTGGGTGCGCCAGTCGGCCGTATTCGGGGCCCAGGAACACCCCCTGTGCAACGCGGCGCGCCCGGCTGGAACAGGCCGCCGCTGACGGGAGTGGTTGAGCCCGCTCCCGCGCTCGTGTAACCCGACGGCCACACCGGCCACGCGCGGCGCCTCGCGCCGCGGGGCGTCTGAGATGCGAGCGTCCGTTGACCCAATCGAAATTCCCCTCGTCGTTCGACTATGAGGCCCTGCTGGCCTCGGGCCGCGGCGAACTGTTCGGCGACGGCAACGCCAAGCTGCCCGCCCCGCCGATGCTGATGTTCGACCGTATCACCATGATCAACGGCGACGGCGGCGCGCACGGCAAGGGCTATGTCGAGGCCGAGCTGGATATCCACCCCGACCTCTGGTTCTTCCAGTGTCACTTCATCGGCGACCCCGTCATGCCGGGCTGCCTCGGCCTCGACGCCATGTGGCAGCTGGTCGGCTTCTACCTTGGCTGGATCGGCGGCCCGGGCCGCGGTCGGGCGCTGGGCGTCGGCGAGGTCAAATTCACCGGCCAGGTGACCCCGGACATCAAGAAGGTGGTCTACAAGATCGATCTCAAACGGGTCATCAACCGCCGCCTCGTGATGGGCATCGCCGACGGGGTTCTCGAAGCCGACGGCGTGCCCATCTATACGGCGACCGACATGCGCGTGGGGCTCTTCGGAGCGACCGAACCGGTCGGCGGCTAACCCGTTTACAGACCGCGGGCAACGCGGCGTCTGAGTTCAAGAAGGAAACCACCATGCGGCGTGTCGTCGTCACCGGACTGGGTATCGTCTCCTCCATCGGCACGGGCCAGGATGAGGTCACCGCCTCCCTGCGCGAGGCGAAATCCGGCGTCCAGCACGCCGCCGACCACGCCGCCCACGGCTTCCGCTCGCAGGTCTGGGCGCCGCCGGCGCTGGGCGTGACGGCCGAGGACTGGGCCCCGCACGTCGACCGCCGCGCCGCCCGCTTCCTCGCCAACGGCACCGCCTGGGGTCATATCGCCTTCGAGGAGGCGCTGAAGGACTCCGGCCTGACGCCCGACGAGATCAAGTCCGACCGCATCGGGGTGATCGTCGGCGAGGGCGGCCCCTCGACCCAGATCATCCTGCAGGCGGCCGAGATCACCAGGGAAAAGGGCTCGCCCAAGCGCATCGGCCCGTTCGCCGTGCCCAAGGCCATGGCCTCCGGACCCTCGGCCGTGCTCGCCACCTGGTTCGAGCTGAAGGGGATCAACTATTCGATCAGCTCCGCCTGTGCGACGTCGGCCCACTGCATCGGGGCGGCCGCCGAACAGATCGCCTGGGGCAAGCAGGACGTGGTCTTCGCCGGCGGCTGCGAGGACATCGACTGGTCGATGTCGAACATGTTCGACGCCATGGGCGCCATGTCCTCGAACTTCAACGACAATCCGTCGAAAGCCAGCCGCGCCTACGACAAGGACCGCGACGGCTTCGTCATCGCCGGCGGCGCCGGCATCGTGGTGCTCGAGGAATACGAGCGGGCCAATGCGCGGGGCGCGACCATCTACGCCGAGGTCACCGGCTACGGCGCCAACTCCGACGGCTTCGACATGGTCGCCCCCTCGGGCGAGGGCGCCGAGCGCTGCATGAAGATCGCCCTCGAGATGGCCGGCAATCCGCGCATCGACTACCTG
>DASRXE010000173.1:0-17597 GCA_035654315.1 Brevundimonas sp. | reverse complement strand
CCGCAAGGGGGTGGTCAAGGATCCAGCCGCGCATCAGGCCGCCATCGCCTCGGTCTCGGCCTGGCTGGTAGGGCGGGGGTGGACGGTGCAGGCGACCACCGAAAGCCCGATCACCGGCGGTGACGGCAACGTTGAATTCCTGCTGTGGGCGACTCGGGCGCCGTAGCGCGATCAAGCAGCGAGCCGCCGCGCGGCGAGCGATAGCGCCAGAAAAAGGAAAAGCCCCCGGCGGATTTCTCCACCGGGGGCCTCCGTCACATCGCCGATCGACAGGGGGGCTGAAAAATAATCGGCGATGCGATTCGGTCAGTAGCGGTCCGGGCAGGACTGCTCGTAGCGGGTGACGAGACGGCCATCGCGGGTGTAGCTGCGCGTCTCGACGGTGCGGCAGCCGTAGCGATCGGTGGAATAGCCGGACTGGTAGCCGTCGCCGTAGCGGTCGTAGCCGTAACCGGACCGGTCATAGTCCTCGTAGCGGTCATAGCCGTAGGCGCGGTCGTCGTAACGGTCGTGCGGCTGATAGCCGTACCGGTCGTAGGAGCCGCTGTAGCGGTACTGGTCGTCATATCGGCCGCAGTCACGATCCGAGCTGCTGCCGACGCTGGCGCCGACAACGGCGCCGAGCACGCCGCCCAGAATGCTGCCTTCCGTGCGGCGCCCGCGCGCCGCGACCTGCGAACCGGCGACGGCGCCGATCGTGGCGCCGATCACCCCACCGGCCGCGCCGCCCGAGCCGTCGCAGCGGACCTCGCGCCGATCGTACCTGTCGTCATAGCGGTTGTCGTAGTCGTACGGCTGGCCATAAGCGCCTGTGCCGTAGTTTTGCGGACCCTGATAGCCGTAGCTCTGAGCGGAGGCCGCGGCGGGGGCCAGCAGCATTCCCGCGGCGGCGGCGGCGACGGCGGTTGTGGCGGACAGACGGGCGAACATCGGATGGTTCCTGAACTCGGTTGTAGAGATGGAGCCCCAACGAACGGCGCCCCGGTCTGTTGCAGTCATCCTTAAGGACCGGAAGCTGAACGGCCTTTGAGTGCGCCGTTCATCTTCGTTCAGGTTTCGCCCGGCGCGGGGAACCTCTAGAAGCGCGCGATGACGGAAACGCTGACCATCGCGCGCGTGGGCGGGCAGGGGGACGGGATCGCCGACACCCCGGCCGGACCGGTGTTCGCGCCCCTGACCCTGCCCGGCGAAACCGTGCGGGCCGAGCTGCGCGACGGACGCGCCGAGGCGATCCAGCTTCTCGTCGCCAGCCCCGAGCGGGTCGAACCGGTGTCGCCCCACTACGGCGACTGCGGCGGCTGTTCGCTGCAGCACTGGGCCAGCGGTCCCTATCTGGAATGGAAGCGGGAACAGGTTCGCCTGGCCCTGGCGCGCGAGCGGATCGAGACAGACGTTCAGCCGGCCGTGGCCGTGCCGGCGGGCGCCCGCCGCCGCCTCGCCCTGCACGCGCGACGCGGGCCGGACGGGCGGGTGGTTCTCGGCTTCAAGGCGCGCAAGAGCTGGCGTCTGGTGGAGATCCGCGTTTGCCCGATCGCCGATCCCCGTCTGGTCGCCGCGATTCCGGCGCTGGCCCGGGTGGCCGAGGCCTTCCTCGAACACCCGAAGTCCGCCCCGACCCTGCATGTGACCTGGACGCTGACGGGGCTCGACGTCGACGTCACCGGTGTCGAGCGGCGCAGCGGCGGCCTGTCCCGGGACGCCCGAATGCGCGCGATTGAGGCGGCGGGCGCGGCCGATCTCGCGCGGCTCAGTCTCGCCGGCGACACCCTCGTGATGTCGCGCCAGCCGCAGATCGCCTTCGGGCCCGCCACCGTGCCCCTGCCGGCCGGCGGTTTCCTGCAGGCCGTGCCCGAGGCCGAGGCGGCCATGGTCTCGCGGGCCGTCGAGGCGGTGCGCGGCGCGAAGAAGGTCGCCGACCTGTTCTGCGGGGCCGGGACCTTCACCTTCCCTCTGGCGACGGTTGCTCCGGTGCTGGCCGCCGACGCCTCGGCCGCCGGAATCGCCGCGCTGAGGGCTGGCATGGGCACGGCGAGCGGCCTTAAGCCGGTCACCGCCGAGGTCCGCGACCTGTTCCGCCGCCCCCTCGCCCCCTACGACCTGCGCGGCTGCGAGGCCATCGTGCTCGATCCGCCCCGCGCCGGCGCCCGTGAGCAGACCGCCCAACTCCCCGGGACCAGCGCCGACACCGTCGTCTATATCTCCTGCAACCCGACCACCTTCGCCCGCGACGGCCGGGTGCTGATCGACGGCGGCTTCCGCCTCGAGGTCGTGACGCCGGTCGACCAGTTCCTGTGGTCGGCGCATGTCGAACTGGTCGGGGTGTTCCGGCGCTAGCTCCTACCACCGCCGCCAGCGCGATCGCCGCTTCCCCGCCTCGAGCTCGGCCGCGAAGGCGGCGTGCGTCGGCGCGCCCTCCGGCAGCTCGGCCTGCTCCGCCAGGGCTGCGGCCTCCGCCGTCAGCTCCGCGGCCTCCCGGTCCGCGCCGAGCTGCGCGAGCGTCCTGATCCGCGTCCTCAGCAGCAGCATGGCGGCGGCCGGATATCGTCCGGCCAGCCGGCCGGCCCACAGCGGAATATCCTCCGCGATCCCCCTGAGCGTCTCATGCCGCGCCACGATCATCCCGGCCGCCTCCCGCAACGCCGGCCAGTTCATCAGGAAGGCCAGTCCCCGATCCGCGTCGGGGTGAGCCGCCGCGATCGCGTGGGCGCGGTCGAGGACGACCACGTCCTCGAAGTCCGGCAGGCCGGCGAGCAGGGCGCGCAGCTGATCCGCGTCCAGGGATTGTTCGAACAGGGCCCAACGCGCCGCCTCGGCCTCTTCGGCCCGGCCCTCGCTCGTGAGGACGGCGATCTCCGCCTTCCGCCAGGCATCGGGCGCCGGCGGCGTTCCGCCCGCTCGCCCGCCACGCGCCGGCGGGGGAGGGGAGCGGGACGCCTCGAGAGCGACGCGGGCTTCCGCGGCGCGCCCGGCCCGGGCCAGCCGTCGGGCGATCTCGGCTCCGATCTCTGGCCGGCTCCGGTCCGCGTCGGGGATGGTCGCCGCCCACAGCTCGAAATCCTCGGCCCGGTCCGCCAGCCGGCGCACCACCAGCGCCAGCCGTCCGACGGGCGGCGGGCGGCCCGCGGTCAGTTCGGTCAGCAATTGGCGGGCGATCGGCCGCTCCAGGCCCACGGCCGCGCGGCCCATCCAGCGGCTCCAGTCGGAGAGGCGGGTCAGCACCGCCTCCGCCAGCGCCGGCCCTGCGCTCGTGGGGCCCGCGATCGCGGAGAGTGCCTGCAGATCCCCCGCGGCCGCGTCGAACATCTGGCCCAGCTCGTCCTTCGGGTCGCTCGTTCGCGACGACAGGCCCGGGTAGAGGTCGAACCAGGCGATCAGCCGATCCAGCCCCAGCCGGGCGTCCTGCCCCGCCAGCCGGTCGACGATCATCCGGCGCAGAGCCTGCAGGTCGCGGATCAGTTCCGGCCGCTTGCGCCACGACACGCGCGTCCGCGCCGCCGCCAGCGCGGTGAGCCGCTTGTCGATCTCGAAGGCCAGATCCGGCGCGCCGATCTCCGCCGCCAGCTCCATCTTGAGCCGGCGCTTCCACACCGCGTCCGCCGCCGCCACCTCCACCAGCATGCCGGCGAGCCGTTCGGGGCCGAGCGCGGCCAGATTGCCGGTGTTCAGGGTTTTCCGTGCGCTGGTCGGCCGTTTCGCCATGACATTCCGTCGGTAAGCGCGCGAACAGCGGCGCCGCAAGCGTCACATCAACGGGCGGGCGCCGTTTCCGCTCCGGCTCAGGCCGCGTCGAACAGGTCCAGCTGCGTCTTCATCTCCGGCGGAACGCGGAACCGGCTTTCGTCCAGAACATGCCGCGGCCCATCCAGCCCATACCGCTTCACCGCCGCCTTGAAGCGGGTGGCGATCAGGTCGGCGACCGGGCCGGTCCCCTTCATCCGCTGGTTCCAGTCCGGGTCGTAGTCGCGGCCGCCGCGGGTCTGGCGGATCAGCGACATGACGCGGGCGGCCCGATCCGGCCGGGCGTCGGCCAGCCACTCGCGGAACAGGTCCTTGATCTCGAGCGGCAGGCGCAGGGTCACGTACATGGCCGAGGTCGCGCCGGCCCTGGCCGCCGCTTCCAGCACCGCCTCCAGTTCATGGTCGTTGAGCCCGGGGATCACCGGCGCGAACCCCACCCCCACCGGACACCCCGCCTCGGCGAGGCGCGAGATCGCCTCCAGCCGCTTCGCCGGCGTCGAGGCGCGCGGCTCCATGGCTCGGGCCAGGCCCCGGTCGAGCGTAGTGATCGAAACATAGGCCGAGGCCAGCCCCTCGCGGCCCATCGCGCCCAGAATGTCTGCGTCGCGCCCGATCAGCACCGACTTGGTGATGATGCTGAATGGATGGCGGAAGCGCTGCAGCACCTCAAGGATCGACCGCGTCGACTTCAGATCGCGCTCGACCGGCTGATACGGATCGGTATTGCCGCCTATGTGGATGCGCTTACAGACATATCGCGGCCTGCAGAGCTCCTGCTCCAGCAGACGCGCGCCCTCGGGCTTGAAGAAGATCCGGCTCTCGAAATCCAGGCCCGGGGATAGGCCCATGAAGGCATGGGACGGACGGGCGTAGCAGTAGATGCAGCCATGTTCACAGCCCTTGTAGGGGTTGATGGACCGGTCGAAGCCGATGTCCGGACTGGTGTTCCGCGTGATGATCGTCCGGGCATGCTCGGGCGTCAGGGTGGTGCGCAGGGGCGCCGCCTCGACATCGTCGCCGGTCCAGCCGTCGTCGAAGGCCTCGACGGTCTCCGGTTCGAACCGCCCGGTCGCATTCGACCGCGCCCCCCGTCCCTTCGCCGCTTCAGCCATGAGGGGAGGATAGCTGAGAAAGAGAACAAAGCAAGAACTCTTGCCACAACAAAAAGCCCGCCGATCAAACGAGCTTCCGGGCCTCAAGCCGCGAGCGACCGCGTCGCGAGCATAGGCCCCACAAAGATGGTGCGGATGAGAGGACTCGAACCTCCACGCCTTGCGGCGCTGGAACCTAAATCCAGTGCGTCTACCAGTTCCGCCACATCCGCATAGGTCCGGTCCCAGCCTGTAGGCGAGGCGGCGGAAAAGCGAAAGGCCCGGGATCGCTCCCGGGCCTTTGCTCGAACCGATCCGTAGATCAGTCCTTGTTGTCGGTCGGCGACCGCGCACCCGGCATCGGCGGAACCGGTCCCGGAGGCGCGTCGGGGTCCAGTTCCGGCACCTGGAAGACGCCGCGGCCGAGGTGGCTCTTGCGGTAGCCGTAGAGCAGGTAGATCACCAGGCCGATGCCGCCCCAGATCGGCAGCACCATCTTCGCGTCGTGCGGCAGGTTCCAGAACAGGAAGGCGCAGCCGGCGGCCGAGAGCGGCGCGATAACCCAGACCAGCGGCGTCCGGAACGGACGATGCCGGTTCGGCTCCTTGACGCGCAGCATCATCACCGCGAGCGACACCATGAAGAAGGCGAACAGCGTGCCCGAGTTCGAGATGTCGGCCAGCTGGCCGACCGGGAACAGGGCGCCGGCGATGGCCACCGCGATACCGGTGAACAGGGTGACGATGTAGGGCGTCTTCCACTTCGGATGGACCTTGGCCAGGCCTTCCGGCAGCAGGCCGTCGCGCGCCATCACGAAGAAGATGCGGGTCTGGCCGTAGATCATCATCAGGATGACCGAGGGCAGGGCCAGCATGGCGGCGGTGCCAAGGGCGTTGCCGACGGCCGGGAAGTTGATCTCGCGCAGCACGTGAGCCAGCGCCTCGTTCGAACAGACCAGCTGGTTGGCGTTCTCGGCCAGCGAACAGGCGGCGATGAAGCCCGGCGAACCGGGCTGGACGGCTTCACCGGCGGCGCCGAGCACCGGCTGGGCGCCGATGGCCCCGACCGCGCCGATGGCGACGAACAGGTAGAAGACGGTGCAGATGGCCAGCGAGCCGATCAGGCCGATGGGCACGTTGCGTTGCGGGTTCTTGGTCTCTTCCGCCGCTGTCGAAACAGCGTCGAAGCCGACGTAGGCGAAGAAGATCGAGGCCGCGGCGCCGATAATGCCCATGCCCGACGACTCGCCGAACAGGCCGTTGGGTGCGAACGGCTGGAAGTTGGAAGCCTGGATCACCGGCAGGGTCAGGACCACGAAAGCCGTCAGGGCGGCGACCTTGATGGCCACCAGCACGGCGTTGACGCGGGCGCTTTCCGTGGTGCCGATCATCAGCAGCAGGGTCACGGCCAAGGCCACGATGATGGCCGGAACGTTGACGATGCCGACCGAGAAGTCAGGGCTCGGAATCCAGCCATTCATGCTCCAGGCGGGTCCGGCCTGGAGCAGGTCTGGCCAGTCGAAGCCCATGGCGTTCTCGATCAGGCCCAGCACATAGCCGGACCAGCCCACCGAGACCGCCGAGGCCGCCACGGCGTATTCGAGGATCAGCGCCCAGCCGACCGTCCAGGCCAGCAGTTCGCCCATGACGGCGTAGGTGTAGGTGTAGGCGGAGCCCGAGACCGGAGCCATCGAGGCGAGTTCCGAGTAGCACAGCGCCGCCACGGCGCAGACGGCCCCGGCGATCACGAACGACCACATCATGCCCGGGCCGGCCTTCTGGGCGGCGGCGGCCGTCAGCACGAAGATGCCGGTGCCGATGATGGCCCCGACGCCCAGCAGGGTCAGTTGGACCGGGCCGAGCGAGCGGTGAAGCGATTTCTTCTCGGCCGTGGCCAGAATTGCGTCGAGCGACTTAACGCGCCACATGGATTCCCCTCCGACTTCGCAGCCTGTTGCTGCGTTTCGGCGCGGACGCTAGCGGCGCATTTCCGCGCTGGCAACGCGGTTTCCGAAGGGTGAAGCGCTGACGACGCTTTCGTGACCCCGGTCGTTGCGGCTAGAGCGCAGGGGCATGCTGCCCATTCACGCTGTCCTCGAACCGCTGAAAGCCGCCCTGGCGGTGACCAATGCGGTCGTGCTCGCGGCCCCGCCCGGCGCGGGCAAGACCACGGTCGTCCCGCTGGCGCTGCTGGAGGAGTCGTGGCTGGTCGGGGGCAAGGTCCTGGTGCTCGAGCCTCGCCGCCTGGCGGCGCGCGCGGCGGCGGAGCGGATGGCGGCGACTCTCGGTGAGACGCCCGGCGGGACCGTCGGCTACCGCACCCGCCTGCAAAGCCGGATCGGCCCCGGGACCCGCATCGAGGTGATCACCGAGGGCGTCTTCACCCGGATGATTCTCGACGATCCCGGTCTCGACGGCGTCGGCGCCGTGCTGTTCGACGAATTTCACGAGCGCAGCCTCGACGCCGACCTCGGACTGGCGCTGGCCCGCGAAGCGCAGGGCCTGCTGCGCGAGGACCTTCGGCTCGTGGTCATGTCGGCGACGCTGGATATCGCCGGGGTCTCGACCCTGCTCGGCGGGGCGCCGGTGATAGAGGCCGAGGGCCGGATGTTCCCGGTCGAGACCCGTTACCTCGGCCGCAACGCCGCCGAACGGTTCGAGGACGCCATGGCCCGGGCCGTGATGCTGGCGCTAGGCGACGAGACCGGCTCGGTGCTGGCCTTCCTGCCGGGGCAGGGCGAGATCCACCGCGTCGCCCAGCGGCTCTCCGAACGCCTGCGCGATCCCGCCGTCGAGGTCGTCCCGCTGTACGGCGCGCTCGACAAGGCGGTGCAGGACCGCGCCATCGAACCGGCGCCCCCCGGCCGCCGCAAGGTGGTGCTGGCCACCTCCGTCGCCGAGACCAGCCTGACCATCGAGGGCGTGCGGGTGGTCATCGACGGCGGCCTGTCGCGCGTGCCCCGCTTTGAGCCGTCCAGCGGCCTGACGCGGCTGGCCACCGTCCGCGTCAGCCGCTCCTCGGCCGAGCAGCGGCGGGGCCGGGCGGGGCGCACGGAGCCCGGCGTCTGCTATCGCCTGTGGGACGAGGAGCAGTCGCGCGGTCTGGTCCCGCACCAGCGCCCGGAGATCCTCGAGGCCGACCTGACCGCCTTCGCCCTCGACCTCGCCCGATGGGGCGCGCGGTCGACGGACGGCCTCGCCCTGCTCGACCAGCCCCCCGCCGGCGCCTTCGCCGGGGCTCGCAAGGTGCTGCAGCGGCTGGGGGCCCTCGACGAGGCCGGCGGACTCACCGATCACGGCCGCCGCCTGACCCGCATCGCCCTGCCGCCGCGCCTGGCCCACATGGTCGCCGTCGCCAGTGACGCCGGCGACGCCGTGCTGGGCGCCCGAACAGCCGCGATCCTCGCCGAGCCCGGGCTGGGCGGGACGGACCCCGATCTGCGCGAGCGGCTGCGCGGGCTGGAGCGCGACCGATCGCAACGCGCCCGCGACGCCCTGAAGCTCGCCGACCGCTGGGCCCGCGGCGCCGGGGGCGGGAAGGGCGGCGACATCGATCCCGGCGCCCTGCTGGCCGAAGCCTTCCCTGAGCGGGTGGCCAGGGCGCGCGGCAAGCCCGGGGAGGTGCTGCTCGCCTCGGGCCGCGGCGCCTTCCTCGATCCGACCGAGCCGCTGGCCCGCGAGCCGTGGCTGGCGGTCGCCGAACTGGGCGGCGGGAACGCTCGCGACCGCATCCGTTTGGCCGCTCCGCTCGACCCTTCCGCCCTGGAGCATCGGCTCGAGGTCGAGGACCGGCTGGCGCGCGAGCCCTCCGGCCGCATGGTCCTGAAGCGTCTCCGCCGCATCGGCGCGATCGTGGTAGACGAGAGGATCGCCGGCGCGCCCGACCGGAACCAGATCACCGCCGCCCTCAAGGACGAGGTCGATCGCGAAGGCCTCAAGGCGCTGCGCTGGGGCGAGCGCGCCTCGGCCCTGCGCGCCCGGCTGGCCTTCCTGCGCACCCTCGACGACGGCTGGCCCGACGTGTCGGACGCCGGGCTGGCTGATCAGCGCGACACCTGGCTCTGGCCGCTGCTCGACGGTGTCCAGTCGCTGGAGGCGATCCCCGACGCCGCGCTGGAACAGGCCCTGCGCGCGCTGATCTCCTGGGACCGGCAGCGCGCTCTCGACGACCTCGCCCCCGCGCGGCTGGACACCCCGCTCGGCTCGGCCGCCATCGACTACGCCGCCGAGGGCGGGCCCCGCGTCGACATCCGTGTGCAGGAACTGTTCGGCGTCACCACCCATCCGGCGGTCGGCGGCGGCCGCGTACCCCTGACCCTGGCGCTTCTGTCCCCGGCGCGCCGCCCGGTGCAGGTGACCCGGGACCTGCCCGGCTTCTGGGCCGGCAGCTGGGCCGCCGTCCGCGCCGAGATGCGCGGCCGCTACCCGCGCCACCCCTGGCCGGAAGACCCGACGAAGGCCGAACCGACCACCCGGGCCAAACCGCGCGGGACCTGAGTCTTACGAAACGCTCAGCAGCCGCCCGTAGCTGTCGACCAGGCTGGAGTAGGTCGGCACGAACATCACGGTCGCCGCCCCGTCGCCCGAGGCCACCGGCGCCTTGATCTCGAAATGCAGGTGGATGGTGGTGGCGTTGCCGCCGAAATCGTTCGACACCTTGCCCAGATGCTGCCCCCGCGCGACGTTGCGAGAGGCCGCGTTCGGGAACAGGGCGTGCACCCCTGCCATGTCGAGGTGCAGGTAGCGGTAGATGCGTCCGGAATCGCCCAGCAGGGTGACGGTGTAGCTGCCGATCGAGGTGATCCGCCCGCCTTCCGCCGCCACCGCCCAGTGGACCTTCTTCTCGCAGGTGGCGGGGCGGATGTCCTGTCCCTGATGGCCCTTGCCGGCCGGGCACATGCCGTTGGTCCAGCTGCGGGTCTCGCAGAAATTGTCCCGCCACGGATAGGCGTAGTTGCGGGCGTCGCACTGACCGCCCGGTCCGGGCGCCAGATAGCCGCCGTAGCCGTAGACCTGCGAGTTGGCGAAGGCGGGAGCGGCCTCCATCGGGAAGCGCATCCCCGCCGCCCACAGGGTGGCGTCGGTCGCGCCCGAGCCCGAGCCCGGATACAGGGCGCCGCCCGGCTCATGCGGCCAGGTCGCCGGCTCGGGCTCCGCCGGGGCCTCGGGCTCGGCGGGCGGCGCATCGGGATCGCCAGGCAGGGGCTCCTCGGCCGGGTTGGAGTCGCCGGTCTCCGGCGTGCCCGTCTGCTGGCAGCCGCCCGGCGCGCAGGCCGTCAGCGTCAGTAGCAGCCCCGCGAGCGCCAGCCGTCTCACGCGCCGCCTCCGCCGATCAGCTGCAGCCCGGCCGCGAACATGACCGCGTCCGCCTCGGTGCAGTTCGGCGCGCCCTCGCAGATCAGGCTGACGCTGTAGGCGGCCCCGAAGCGGTTGAAGCTCAGGTCGACGCCGTATTCGGTCCGCTCGGTGCGGATGTTGGTCAGGCCGCGTGACCGGGCCAGAGCCAGGGCCCGTCCAGCGGCGTCGGGGACCTGCGCGGCGGCGATCCGGGGGCCTCTCGCAGCAGTCGCCGTGGCCGCCCGCGTGGCTGGCGCGGCCCGGACCGCCGTCGACGGAGCGGCCTGTGCGGCCTGTGCGCCCAGCGGCGACTGGAAGGCCTTGGTCGCGCCGTAAATCTCGATGATCTGCTCACCGCGCTGGACCGTCAGCATGTAGAAGCGGTCGCCGTCGTGGAACTCGGCGGAGGCCAGCAGGGCCGGGTCGGCGGGCGCCAGCACGGGCACGGCCGAGGCGTTGACCCGCTGCATGAAGTCCGGGCTCTTGCCCTGGGCCAGAACGCCCCGCAGTCGAGCGGCTGCCGGGTCCTGCCGCGCCTGCGCCAGGGCCGCATTGTCGACGCGGTTTCGGGTCAGCGGGACCTGGGTGGCGGCGACCGGCGAAGGCGGCTGCTGCTGCGATGTGGCCACGCCGGCCACGGCCGCGGCCGCGACTACGCCGCCGGCGAACGCCCAGTTGCGGATGCTCATGGTGAAGTCCCTCCCGAGCTTCACCATAGCGCCGTTATGCGACGCTGGCGAGATCGGCGCCGCGCCGCTTGCCTTTTGCGCCCAACCCGCCTAGAAGCCCGCCCACTTCACACGCAGGCGTGGCGCTGACGGGGAGAAATCCCGTCCGCTCCGTTCCGAGGGCCTTCCGGTCTTTACAGCGCCTGCGGCGGATCAATCGGATAAAGGACCACCCCTCATGGCTCTGCCTGAATTCTCCATGCGTTCGCTGCTCGAGGCCGGCGCCCACTTCGGCCACCAGACGCACCGCTGGAACCCGAAGATGGACCGCTACATCTTCGGCTCGCGCTCGAACATCCACATCATCGACCTGTCGCAGACCATCCCGTTGCTGCACCAGGCCCTGGTCGCCGTGCGCGAAGTCGCCGCCAAGGGCGGCCGCGTCCTGTTCGTCGGCACCAAGCGCCAGGCCGCCGATCCGGTCGCCGAGGCCGCCAAGCGCTGCGCCCAGTACTATATGAACAACCGCTGGCTCGGCGGCACCCTGACCAACTGGCGCACCGTGTCGGGCTCGATCGCCCGCCTGCGCGAGCTGGAAGGCCTGCTGGAGTCGGGCGGCGAGGGCCGGGTCAAGAAGGAGCTGCTCAACCTGCAGCGTGAGCGCGACAAGCTCGAGCTGTCGCTGGGCGGCATCAAGGACATGGGCGGCATCCCCGACATCATGTTCGTGATCGACACCAACAAGGAGGCCATCGCCATCCTTGAGGCCCGCAAGCTGAACATCCCGATCATCGCCATCCTCGACACCAACTCGGACCCGGACGGGATCACCTATCCGATCCCGGGCAACGACGACGCCGCCCGCGCCATCCAGACCTACTGCGACCTGATCGCCGACGCCGTCCTCGACGGCCTGGCCGCCGGCGCCGCGTCTTCGGGCGTGGACCTGGGCGCCTCGGTCAACCCGGAAGAGCCGATGCTGCGCGAAGCCAAGTCCCCCAAGGCCAAGGCTGAAGACGCCGCCCCGGCCGGCACGGAAGCCGTCGCCGAGGAAATAATCGCCGCTTCGGAAACGCCGGCTGCTGAAGCCGCCGCCGAAGAGCCGGCCGTGGCCGACGAAGCCGCCAAGGAAGCGACCTCGGACGCCAACGACGCCGTCGAAACCGAGCCGGCCCAGGTCTAAGCGACCTCCGCCTCACTCGACGGCGAACCAGATACGCGGCCGGACCCGGATCAGGGTCCGGCCGTTCCGCATACGCATACTCCAGGAGAACACCCCATGGCCGAGATCACCGCCGCCCTCGTGATGGAACTGCGCGCCAAGTCCGGCGTCGGCATGATGGACTGCAAGAAGGCGCTTCAGGAAACCAACGGCGACATCAACGCCGCGATCGACTGGCTGCGCGCCAAGGGCCTGTCCAAGGCCGCCAAGAAGGCCGACCGGGTCGCCGCCGAAGGCCTTGTGGCCGTCGCCTCGAAGGAAGCCGGGGCCGGTGAAATCGGCGCCGCCATCGAGTTCAACGCCGAGACCGACTTCGTCGCGCGCAACGAGCTGTTCCAGAACGCCGCCAAGAAGTTCGCCCAGCTGGGCCTCGACCACGCTGACGTCGAGGGCCTGCACGGCGCCGAGCTGGAAGCCGGCAAGACGGTCCAGGACGAGGTCACCCAGCTGATCGCCACCGTCGGCGAGAACATGCAACTGCGCCGCGCCGCCCGCCTGTCGGTCGACGAGGGCGTCGTCGCCTCCTACGTCCACAACGCGGTGTCGCCGGGCCTCGGCCGCATCGGCGTGCTGGTCGCCCTGCACGGCGGCGGCGACAAGGCCGCCCTGCGCGAACTGGGCCGCAAGATCGCCATGCACGTCGCGGCCACGGCTCCGCTGTCGCTCAACACCGACGACCTGGACCCGGCCGCCATCGAGAAGGAACGTCAGGTCCTGACCGAGAAGGCGAGGGAAGACGGCCGCCCCGAGAACATGATCGAGAAGATCGTCTCGGGTCAGATCGCCAAATTCCAGAAGGACGTGGTGCTGACCAAGCAGCCGTTCGTCATGAATCCGGACGTGACCATCGAACAGCTGGTCGCCGACACCGGCAAGGAACTGGGCGCGCCGGGCCTGCACCTGGCCGGCTTCGTCCGCCTCGCCCTGGGTGAAGGCGTCGAGAAGGTCGAGGGCCCCGACTTCGCCACCGAAGTCGCCTCGATGACCGGCGGCCAGTAAGGCCTTCCCTCCGGGGATGATCGATCAAGGGGTCGGCGGCTTGGGTCGCCGGCCCCTTTCTCGTATGGAGGATGATCGCCCGCGAGGAGGCCGCCATGACCGCCGGCAACGATCTGTCTGACGAGGACGGCGGCGGCTTCGATGTCGACGACTGGTCCCGGCTCAGGCCCTTCATCGGCGCCGTGGCCACGCTGGAGGATGTTCAGGCCAAACGCGCCGTCTTCGCCCTCGCCGACACCGACGATCCCCGCCCGATCCACATGGACCTGCCCCAGCCCGTGATCTGGTGGGAGGCCGACGGCGAGCAGGCCGCGGTCGCCGTCCAGGCCGAAAGCCATCTCGGACCGGACGGCGAGGAGATGGAGGTGCTGGGCCTCATCCTGCCGGACGGCGGCGGCGCCGTGGCCCTGCTGGAGGACGTCGACCTGGTCGACGACACCGACCCGGTCTGGCGCCGGCTGGTCGGCGAAGCGATCGACCTGAACGACGCCAGGGACTGAGCGGGGAAGCGGCCCCTACCGGACCCCGGCGCCCGCGATCAGCCTGCGCGCCAGCATCATCGCGCCGACGACGCAGCCCCCGAACAGCAGGCCTTCGATCCCGCCCGTGACGATCTGGCTGACCGGCCCGAAGCCGCTTTCGCCGAACACCGCGCCGATCTGGTCGAGACTCAGCCGGGACGCTGGAAATTGGCGGGCGAGCAGATCAAGGCTGCCGCCCATCAGCCGCCCGCCGAACAGGGGAACGACGGCGCCCGCGACCGCCCCGGCCAGACCGCCGGCGGCGAAGCTCGGCACCAGCCGCGGAGGACCGGGGACCAGGCTCGCCAGCCAGGCCCCCAGCCCCAGCGCCGCGCCCAAAGCCGCGCCCTCGACCGCCCCGGTGATGGCCCCCGGCGAGTGGCCGAACAGCAGGTTGAAAGCGTCGAGACCGATCAGCTTGCCGAAGGCGCCCGTGAGCAGCCCTCCGGCGGCGCCGCCGACGATGCTCCACAGCCACCGCCGCCCCGGCGCGAAGCCCGCCGCGGCGATGCCGAAGCCGACTCCGCCGCCCGCGATCAGTCCCAGCACGATGCTGATGCAGACGAGGACCAGCAGCACCGAAGCCGCGCCGATGCCGGTCTGCAAAGGCTCCGGCGCGGCGCCGAACCCGTAGAACAGGCCGATAAACACCCCCGCGAGTCCTCCGCCGGCCAGCCCCGCTCCCCCTGACAGGCCGAACTGAGGCCAGCCATAGGACGTCGGAGCCGCCGGAGCCGTGCGGGCGGCCGGCTCTTGCGAAGGCCCGTCCGCTTCGATTCGTTCGACCGGGGCGATGAACCGGTAGCCATGCTTGGGAACCGTCTCGATGAAGCGCGGCCGGCCGGCGTCGTCGCCGAGCTGCCGCCGCAGCATCTTGATGCACTGGGTGAGGGCCTCGTCGGTCACCGGCACGCCACGCCAGACCTCCTCGAGGAAACGGTCCTTCGACACCAGCCGGCCCTGCTCGCCCACCAGCAGCGCCAGCGCATCGAGATAACGGCCGTTCAACTCCACCGGCGCATCGTCCCGCCGCAGCTGACGGTCGCGGACATCAAGGGAGAAGCGTTCGAAGCGGAAGCAGCCGGGCGCCATTTTTCAGCAGAACCTCAGGAGTTGCTCATGCCGCTCACCACTCGCGCCAGGCAGGGTGGAAGCCTCACCCATGGACGGAGGCAAGGCAATGGCCAATACGGCCGCGATCGCCGACAGGCAGGACGGGAACCGGTGGCGCACGATCCCGACGGCGCCGTTCCGCCTGGAGGACGCCTTCGACGACGAGCGGACCCTGATGTTCACCCGCAACGAGGTGATGCGGGAGGCCCTCGGCGGCCGGACCTGGCGCGGCGCCCTCACCAACGTCACCGCCCATCCCCTTGACGAGGTGACGGTCCAGATCCGTTTCCATGACCGCGACGGTCGGCCCGTCGGCCCGCCGGTCACCGCCCGCGCCGCCCGCCTGAGCCCCGGCGCTGACCTGTACCTGCAGGCCCGCCTGCCGTCCGCGGCCGTCGGCATGCAGGTCGGTTCGCTTCGCTGGACCGCCGGCGGCGACGCCGCCGCGCTCGGTTCTTTCGACGGTCAGGCGTTCGGCCCCGGCCAGACCTGAGAGTCTTTCCCCGCGGGGCAGGGGGCGCGACGACGGCCCGCCTTCTCCCGCGCGCACAGACCGGCTAAGTCCACCGGATGATCGGAAGACTGAACCACGTCGGCGTCGCCACGCCGTCCATCGAGGCCAGCGTCGCCATGTACCGCGACCTGCTCGGCGCGACGCAAGCCCATGCCCCCTTCGACCTGCCGGCGCAGGGCGTCCGCGTCTGCTTCGTCGACCTGCCGAACGCCCAGATCGAACTGATCGAGCCGCTCGGCGACGATTCGCCGATTCACGGCTTTCTGGCGAAGAACCCGAAGGGCGGCCAACACCACGTCTGTTTCGAGGTCGAGGACATCCTCGCCGCCCGCGATGCGCTCAGGGCGAAGGGCGCCACCATCCTCGGCACGGGCGAGCCGCGCATCGGCGCCCACGGCACGCCGATCCTCTTCGTCCATCCCCGCGACATGGGCGGGGTGCTGGTCGAGTTGATGGAAACCCCGAAAGACGGAGCCCACTGATGGATATGCCGATCGGCCCCGTCACCATGCTGGCGATCTACATCGTCTGCTGGTGGGTCGTCCTCTTCGCCGTCCTGCCGCTGGGCATGAACCAGGCCGACCAGGAGCGCCCCACCGACGGCGGCCAGTGGGGCTCGCCGGTCCAGCCGAACCTGAAGCGCAAATTCCTCACCACCAGCTGGGTCTCCCTGGTCGTCTGGGCCGTGGTGATGGGGCTCATCTTCATCGGCTGGATGCCGCTTCCGGACCTCGCCCCGCCCGGAGGCTGACGCCATGACCGATCGCCTGTTCCTGCTCAATCCGCACTGGACCGACGACGAGGGCGGCCCATGGTTCTGTCCCGCCGGCGCCTACATCGAGGGCGTGCTGGCCTTCTACCCGGCCCTCAAATCCGACCTCGACATCACCCGCCTCGACCACCCGCGCCCGCGCCTGCCGGTGATCGCCCTCGTCGGCGAGGACCACCAGTCCTGCCCGATCCTCGTCCTCGACGGCGAGCTCGATTGGCCTGAGGCGCAGACCAGCGAAGCCACCGGCCGCGGCTTCCTCCAGGACCACGCCATCGCCCCGTATCTCGCCGCCCGCTACGGCGTCGGTCTTCCGCACCCTTGAGCCATCAACCCGCGGTCGGCGATGCCCGCCGCCCACACGACAGGGTTCGTGCGATCTCCACCGCGTTCCAGCCCAGCAGAAGGATGAGGAAAGCCAGCATCACCGCGCCGTGGGTCAGACCGATCAGCTCCGGCCCCTCCCGGTTGGCCAGCTGGCGCAGGCTCTCGATCCGCAGATAGGCTTCGTTCACCGCTCCGCCGATCAGCAGGTAGTAACTGCCGATCATCGCGCTCAGGTGCAGGTGCCGCCAGAGCGGCCTCGGCCAGTGACTGCGCGCCGTGGCCCAGCCTGCGGCCACCAGCCCCAGGGTCAGGACCGCCAGCATGTGGGGAAAGAAGAACACCCCCAGCCGGTAAATCCCGAGGGCGCTAAGGTTCAGCACCACCATCGAGATCACATAGACCCTTCCGGACAGGATATGCCGGGGCGAGCCCTTGCGTGTGCCGAACGCCAGCGGGCCGGTCGCGAGAGCCACGAGGCAGGCGACCGAATGCACCCAGCCCAGTGCGAGGAGGTCGAGGTTCATGGCTCATGTTCCTCCCAGCCGCAGCGGGATGACGGCCCCGGCCGCGGTTACTTCCACGACAGCGTCCAGAAAACTGGGCGGCCCCATTACCGCCGGCGCATCACGGCTGAACCCCCACGGCTCGGTCGGGGCTCCCATCCGGCCAAAATCAAGCCTGCCGTTGCTGTTCACGTCCTGAAAGGCGCCCGCCGCGTACCGGCCCGGCGCAACTCCGGTGAAGCGCGCCACGGCCCTGCCGCTTGCGTCCGGCTGAACCCTCTGCTGGTGCGCGCATCGGCCCCGGAACTCAGCCTCGGTGCACAGTTGGAGCATCACCGGCCCCCCGGTGACAGCCCCGCTGATCCGCACCTCCACGACAGGGGATGGAGGTGCGGCCGGGCTTGCTCCGCAGAGGGCCGCCAGAAGCGCCCCAACGATCATGTTCGACATCACATTCATCTCCAATGAAGTGCTTTAATATACAAAGCCCATTGCGATGAGTGTCAAGCGCCGTTTTCAGGTCGGGTTTCGTTGCCATGCGGAAGCGGAGCGGGCTAAGCACCGGCTTCAACACTTCCAGGACCCGCCCATGCGCCTGTCGCGCTACTTCCTGCCCACGCTCAAAGAAGCGCCGTCCGACGCCCAGATCGTCTCGCACCAGCTGATGCTGCGCGCCGGTCTGATCAAGCAGGAGGCCGCCGGCATCTACGCCTGGCTGCCGCTGGGCTTGCGGGTGCTGCGCAAGATCGAGCAGATCGTCCGCGAGGAGCAGGAGCGGGCAGGGGCCGTCGAGCTT
>DASRXE010000172.1:0-5891 GCA_035654315.1 Brevundimonas sp. | reverse complement strand
GAGCAGCTGGACCGCTATGTCGGCGAGGCCATGCGGGTGTCGGGCGACGACCCGGTGCTGATCGACCACTATCTGAACCGCGCCACCGAGGTCGACGTCGACGCCCTGTGCGACGACAAGACTGTGTTCGTGGCCGGGGTTCTGGAACACATCGAGGAGGCCGGCGTCCACTCGGGCGACAGCGCCTGCTCGATGCCGCCCTACTCCCTGTCGGCGGAGACCATCGCCGAGCTGAAGCGCCAGACCGAGGCCATGGCCCGAGCCCTGAAGGTGCGCGGCCTGATGAACGTCCAGTTCGCCATCGAGGAGCCGCACTCCGACGCCCCGCGCATCTTCGTGCTGGAGGTCAATCCGCGCGCCAGCCGCACCGCGCCGTTCGTGGCCAAGACCATCGGCCAGCCGATCGCCTCGATCGCCGCCAAGGTGATGGCCGGCGTACCGCTGAAGTCCTTCGGCCTCGCGGACAAGCCGTACGACCATATCGCGGTCAAGGAGGCCGTCTTCCCGTTCGCCCGCTTCGCCGGCGTCGACACGGTGCTGGGGCCCGAGATGCGTTCGACCGGCGAGGTTATGGGGCTGGACTGGAAGCGCGACGGCGAGGCCGACATGGCCCCCGCCTTCGCCCGCGCCTTCGCCAAGAGCCAGATCGGCGGCGGGACGATCCTGCCGACGAAGGGCTGCGCCTTTGTCTCGGTCAAGGAGGGCGACAAGCCGTTCATCGTCGAGGCGGTGAAGACGCTGCTGGCCGAGGGCTTCTCGATCATCGCCACCGCCGGCACCCACGCCTATCTGACGGAGCAGGGCCTTGAGGTCGGGTTGGTCAAGAAGGTGCTGGAGGGGCGTCCGCACATCGTCGACGCGATGAAGAACGGCGAGGTCCAGCTGGTCATCAACACCACCGAGGGCAAGCAGTCGCTGCAGGACAGCTTCAGCCTGCGCCGCACGGCCCTGATGATGAAAATCCCCTATTACACCACGACCGCGGGGGCTCTGGCGGCGTCGCAGGCGATCGGGGCGATCAAGGCGGGTGAGCTGGATGTGCGGCCGATACAGGACTATGCGCACGGCTGACCAGTTGGTGACGATTTCGACCATGCGGCGACTGCAAACGCGGGCGTAGATTGGTCAGGTCGGCCATGAAGAAGTGTGTGGATGCTGCAGTTGCAGAACCCTCTCCCGGCGGGAGAGGGAAAGCTCCGCGGCCATGCGTCCGTTTCTGACGTAGCCGCGTGCCACCCTCGCGCGATGGAACACTACCGTCTGCGCAAATATCGCGGTCCGGAGACGTGGGCGCAGGTCCGCAAGGCCTATGTGGCGGGCGAGTCCGCGCCGTCGGTCGCCCGCCGGTTCGATGTCGGCCTGTCCAACCTGCGCCGCCGCGCCATGGACGAAGGCTGGACACGCAAGCGGATCGCCGAGCACCTGGACCTCAGACCGCTGCGGGGCGGCGCGGACGATCCGGTGCCCGCGCTGAAGGCGCTGGCGGACATGGAGGCCCTGCCGGAGACTCCGTGGGTAGACCCGCGCGAGGCGCTGTCGAAAGCGGTCAGGCGTGCGGCATGGCTGGTCAGTCAGGGACAATCCGCCGAAGCCGCCGCGTTGTTGCGGGCCGCCGAGGCCCTGGAACGGCTGGCGTGGGCGGCCGAATAAAAGCGCCCCCGCACCGGGCAGGAGGGCGCCGGCCCGTCACAAGCCTGACGAAAGCGTAACGGGTCCCCCCGGCGCAAGGTGACTAGGGTCCCGAAAACAGAGAGCCTTCATGTCCAAACGCATGCTGTCCGTTCTCGTCGTCGCCCTGTCCATCTCCGCCCGGGCGGTGGCGCAAACGCCGGCGCCGGCGACCCAACTCCTCGGCGATCGGCCCATCGAGGCGCGGCCGGCGCTGATGGTGCTGGGCACGGCGCACCTGGCCAACAACAATCGCGACGTGCTGCGCACCGAGGTCGATGATGTGATGAGTCCGGCGCGGCAGGCGGAGATCGAGGCGGTCGTTGAGGCGCTGGCGCGGTGGCGACCGACCAAGATCGCCGTGGAGGTCAAGACGAAGGACCAGGGCGCGCTGGACCGCCGCTACGCCGACTACCGGGCCGGGTCCTATGCGCTGACCGCCAGCGAGATCGATCAGATCGGCCTGAGGTTGGCGGCCCGGCTCGGGCACGAGCGGGTTTACGGCGTCGACTGGAACGACATGCCGCCGGGCGGTGAGGCCGACTACAACTGGATAGAGGGCGCTGAGGCGGCGGGCGAGCAGGCGCGCATGGCCGAGCTGCGCAATCCGGCCAGAGGCCAGCGGACGACGGATCTGGTCCGGTCGCGGCCGATCTCCGAATGGCTGGCGGTGATGAACAGCCCCGAATATCTGCTGGGCATGCACCGGCCCTACTATGATTTCGCCCTGCTGGGCACGCCGGAGGGTGGTCAGGGGGCGAATTGGGTCGGGGCCTGGCATGGCCGGAATCTGAAGATCTTCGCCAATCTGGTGCGGCTGGCGGACGATCCGGGGGAACGGGTCCTGGTGATCTACGGGGCGGGCCACGCCTTCCTGCTGAACCGGTTCGCCGACGAGAGTGGGGCGTTCAATGTCGATCGGCCCGGCGCCTGGCTGGCGCCCTCGCCACGCTAGATCCCCGCCCCCGCCTCCGGGTCCGCCATCGCGTCACGCCCCTCGACGATCCGCGCCGCCGCGAGGTCGGCGGTGACGTTGCCGATGGTGCGGAAGATGTCAGGGACGACCTCGACGGCCAGCAGCAGGGGCAGGACTTCGAGCGGCAGGCCCATGACGAGGGCGATGGGAGCGATGGAGGCGAAGAAGCTGACCTGTCCCGGCAGGCCCACCGTGCCGACGCTGACGGCCAGGGCGGTGACGCCGCCGGCAAGCAGCACCCCGGGGCTGAGCGGGATGCCGTACAGGTGGGCCACGTAGATGCAGACGGCCAGGTTGGCGACGGTCGAGGTGATGCGGAACACCGCCACCGCCAGCGGCAGAACGAGGCCCGCCGTGGCCGCCGAGACGCCCAGGCTGTCGCGGGCGCGCTCGACCATCACCGGCAGGCAGGCCAGCGACGACTGGGTCGAGAAGGCCACCACCTGGGCCGGGGCGGCGGCGCGGGCGAAGCGGCCGAGGCTGACCCGGCCCCACAGCACGGCGACGACGTAGGTCAGCAGGATCAGGCCGACCAGCGCCAGCACCACGATGGCGACGTAGTGGCCCAGCACCCCGGCGGCCCCGAGGCCGGCCCTCAGGCCGACGCCGAGCGACAGGGCGAAGACGCCGACCGGGGCGACCAGCAGAACCCAGTGGACGATGACGATCATGGTCTCGGCCACCGCCTCGAAGAAGACGGTCAGCGGCTGGCGCAGGCGCGCCGACAGCCGTGTGGTGGCGAAGCCGAAGACAATGGCGAAAACCACGATGCCGAGGATGGCGTCGTCTGCGGCGGCGCGGATCGGATTGGAGGGCGCCAGACTGGTCAGGAAGGCGGTGAGCCCGCCGCCGCCGACATTGGCGCGCACGGCGGCGTCGTCGCCGGCTCCGGCGAGCAGCAGGCGGCCGCCCTCGGGATCGATCGGCCACAGGGCGTGCAGCCCCTCCGACGCGAGCACCCCGTAGACGGTGGCGCCCACCAGCAGCAGGGCGAAGACCACCACCGCCTTGAGGGCCAGTCGACCGGTGGCGGCGGCGTCGGCGATCGAGGCGATGCCGGTGACCAGCAGGGCGAAGACCAGCGGGATGATGGTCATGCGCAGGGCGTTGAGCCACAGCTGCCCGACCCCCTCGACGACCGCGACCGTGCCCGTGCCGCCAGGTATGCCCCAGGCCTGGGCGGCGGCCCCGGCGAGCAGGCCGGCGATCAGGGCGACGAGCACGCGCAGGCTCAGGGAGGACATCAGCGCGGCGGTGCGGGAGCGGGTCATCCGGCGAAGCTAGGCACGATGCGGCGGTTTGGCCATCCGTCGCGCGCGGCGCCGTGAACGATCCTTAACTCGACCCCGCGGCGGGCCCGCCGCAAGCTGGACGGTCGGATGTGCGAGGGAGGGGCGATGCAACGGATACGGACAGGCGCGGGCTTCTACGGGCTGGTCTTCATCGCCGGCTTCGTCACCTTCGCCCTGCACGAGGGCGGGCACTGGCTGGCGGCGGAGCTGCTCGGGCACGACGGGTATTTCAGCCTGAACCGGGCCGGGGCGCGGAACGCCGTCGGGGCCACAGACATGCTGATCATCACCGCCGCCGGACCGGCCGTGACGGTGGCGCAGGGACTGATCGCCCTGGCGCTGGTGCAGGCCCGCGGGAGCGCGGCGGCGTGGGTGTTTCTGTTCTGGGCGGCCTTCATGCGCTTCATGGCGACGGTGATCAGCCTGTGGAATCCGAACGACGAGGCGCGCCTCAGTCAGCAGTTCGGACTCGGGACATGGACCCTGCCCGTCGCGGTCACGCTCGGCCTGTTCGTACTGCTGGCGATCGGCAGCCGGCGGCTGGCGCTGGGCTGGAAGACGCTGGCGCTGTCGTGGGTGGTCGCCTCGGCGGCGATCAGCGCCGTGGTGTTCAGCGGACTGTGAGGGCGTCCACCGCGGCGGCGACCTGATCGGCCGCCCGGTCGAGCGCGGCGTCGGCCAGCGAGCCGATGACGAGGACGGCCAACTCACGGCGCGCCCGCGCCTGGCCCTGCCGGCGGTAGGCCGGATCATAGTGGTGGACGATCAGCTCGGTCGCCAGCGCCTCCACCTCCCCGGCGGCGGCGAGGGCGCGCCACCCCGCCACCGTCTCCTTGCTGATGTGGCGCGGCAGGCGGGTCAGGGCGGTGTCGAGCGCGGCGGGGCGGGCGGCGAAGTCCGCATAGTCGCGCACGGTCCGGGCGGCGCGCACCTCGACCGGCGACTCGAGGCGAACGGCCGGGGCGGCGGCCATGGCGGCCCACAACATCGGCGGGACGACGCGGGCGCCGACCTTGCTGCTCTCGGCCTCCACCACGATCGGGCGGGCGGGGTCGAGGCGGGACAGGGCGTCGTGCAGGCGGGTCTCGAAGGCCTTCTGCGACGGCTGGCCGCCGGGCATGGCCCCGAACAGGGAGCCCCGGTGGGCGGCGAAGGCCTCTAGGTCAAGGGTCTGGACGCCGCGCGCGGTCAAGGCGCCCAGCAGGGCGGTCTTGCCGACGCCGGTGGGGCCGTCGAGCAGGACCAGCCGGTGGGCCAGGGGCGCATCATAGAGGGTCGCCTTCACCTGCCGCCGCCAGGTCTGGTAGCCGCCCTCGAGCACTGTCACGGGCCAGCCGACCTGGTCCATCACCGTGACCATGGCCCCCGAGCGCTGGCCGCCGCGCCAGCAGTAGACCAGCGGACGGAAGGAGCCGTCGCGGTCGCCGAGCGCGCCTTCCAGATGGGCGGCGATGTTGCGGGCGACGAGGGCGGCCCCGGTGCGGCGGGCGAGGAATTTGGAGCGCTGGACGTATTCGGTTCCGACCGCGGCGCGCTGGGCGTCGTCGAGGACCGGAAGGTTGATGGCGCCGGGCACATGGTCGAGCGCGAACTCGGACGGGCTGCGCACGTCGATCAGGGCGTCGAAGCCGTCGCGGGCCCCGGGCGACAGGTCGACGGTGCGGCGGATCATGCGAGGATGCGGACCCGGGCGGGGCCGTCGACGACCCGGCCGACGACGGCGGCGCGGTCGAACCCGTCCGCGCGGGCGAGGTCGAGCAGGGCGGGCGCTTCGCTTTCGGCCACGGCGATGAGCAGGCCGCCGGAGGTCTGGGGGTCGGTGAGCAGGTCCCGGGCGGCGGCGGGCAGGTCCGCCGGCAGGTCGACGGCGGCGCCGTAGCTGTCCCAGTTGCGGCCCGAGGCGCCGGTGCGCACGCCGGCGGCGGCCAGCGCCTCGACGCCGGACAGCAGGGGCG
>DASRXE010000171.1:0-5013 GCA_035654315.1 Brevundimonas sp. | reverse complement strand
GCGGACCGCCTTGAGCAGGAACCGCGTCCACGCCGCGAGTCCGTCGTCGGCCATCCACGCCCCGTGCTTCCCGGGAGCCGGGGCCCGCAGCGCGCCCGGATCGTCGAAGAAGGGCGGATTGCTGATCGCCCGGTCGAACGGCTCCAGACCCAGGGCCCGGAAGCCCGCGCCGACATCCCCCTCGATGATCGTGGCGTCCGCCCCGTTCAGCGCCGCGTTCTCCCGCGCCAGCGCCGCCATGACGGGGTCGCGCTCGAGCCCCGTCAGCTTCACGCCGGGCGCGCGAGCGGCCGCCTGCATCAGCACCGCGCCGGCCCCGCAGCCCGCCTCGATGACCCGCTCGCCCGCCGCCGCGCCCGCCGCCGCCGCCAGCAAGGCCGCGTCCATACCGGCGCGATATCCCTTCGCCGGCTGGCGCAGCCGGACGCGCCCGCCCAGCAGGGCGTTCTCGACGACGTCTCCGCCCTGCGGAACGAATGATGGTGCGACGGTCACGCGGCTTGACCCTTCATGGCCCGATCACCATTGTGCGCCGCGTCGTCGCCCTGCAAGCGGCGAGCGGATTTTCAGGCGCGATCCCTCCCTCTCGCGCCATGCCCATGAGCTCTACGTTGGACGCAGTCACCGTCGCCCAATCCCGTCCCAAGGGAGACGTAGAACCGCTGGTGCGGCTGGCCCAGCGCGACATGGCCAGCGTCGACGCCCTGATCATCGAGCGGATGCAGTCGCAAGTGCCGGTGATTCCGCTGCTGGCCGAGCACCTGGTCTCGGCGGGCGGCAAGCGCCTGCGCCCGCTGCTGACTGTCGCCGCGGCGCGCGCCTCCGGGCCGGCCGACGACATCGAGGCTTCGCGCAAGCTGGCCGCGGCGGTCGAGTTCATCCACACCGCCACCCTGCTGCACGACGACGTCGTCGACGGCTCCAACCTGCGGCGGGGCAAGACCGCCGCCCATCTGATCTGGGGCGCGCCGTCCAGCGTTCTGGTCGGGGACTTCCTGTTCGCCCGCGCCTTCGAGCTGATGGTCGAGACCGGCCAGATGCGCGCGCTGGGCATCCTCGCCACCGCCTCCAGCGTCATCGCCGAGGGCGAGGTGCTGCAGCTGACCCGCGCCCATGACCTGAACCTCGATCAGGACACCTATCTGCGCATCATCTCGGCCAAGACCGCGGAACTGTTCGCCGCCGCCGCCGAGGCCGGCGCGGTCGGGGCGGGGGCCGGCGAGGCGGCGGTGCAGGCCCTGCGCGCCTACGGCCTCAACCTCGGCATCGCCTTCCAGCTGGCCGACGACGCGCTCGACTATGGCGGCGCGTCTGCGACCTTGGGCAAGAACGCCGGCGACGACTTCCACGAAGGCAAGGTGACCATGCCCCTGCTGCTCGCCGCCGCCCGCACGCGCGGCCGCGAGGACGCCTTCTGGGAGCGCACCATCAACAAGGGCGAGCGCACCGACGACGACTTCCGGCGGGCCCGCGAGCTGATCGTGGGGACGGGCGCGATCGGCGGAACCCTGGACACGGCCTGGGACTACGCCGCCGCCGCCCAGGAGGCCCTGAAGCCGCTCCCCGCCAGCGACTGGCGCTCGGCGCTGGAGCTGCTGGCGGACTTCGCGGTCAGCCGGGCGGCCTAGCGCAAGCTCGCACAGAACCGCTGGATGCGCGTGCACGCCTCCTCCAGCACGCTCTCCGACGTCGCATAGCTGATGCGGAAATACGGGCTCAGGCCGAAGGCCGAACCCTGCACCACCGCCACCCCCTCGGCGTCCAGCAACTGGGCGGCGAAGGAGTCGTCGCCATCGATCACCGCGCCGCCTTCGGTCCGCTTGCCGATCAGCCGCTCGATCGACGGATAGACGTAGAAGGCGCCCTCGGGCGTGGCGCAGCGGATGCCGGTCGCCTGATTGAGCCTCGACACGACCAGGTCGCGGCGGGCCTCGAAATGCTTCGCCCGCTCGGCGATGAAATCCTGCGGCCCGTTCAGCGCCTCGACCGCCGCCCATTGGCTGATCGACGAGGGGTTCGACGTCGTCTGCCCGGCCATCTTGCGCATCAGGTCGATCAGCGGCTTCGGCCCGGCGCCGTAACCGATGCGCCAGCCGGTCATGGCGTAGGCCTTGGACACGCCGTTCACCGTCAGCGTCCGCTCGTACAGGTCCGGCGCCGCCTGGGCGATGGTCCGGTAGTCGAAGTCGCCGTAAATCAGGTGCTCGTACATGTCGTCGGTCAGCACCCACACCTGCGGGTGGCGGCGCAGCACGGCGGCCAGCGCCTCCAGCTCGGCCCCGGTGTAGGCCGCGCCCGTCGGGTTCGACGGCGAATTGAGGATCAGCCATTTCGTCCGCGACGTGATCGCGGCCTCCAGCGCCTCGGGTCGCAGTTTGAAGCCGTCGGCCTCGTGCCCGGTCACCGTCACCGGCTCGCCCCCGGCCAGCAGCACCATGTCCGGGTAGGATACCCAGTAGGGGGCCGGCACGATCACCTCGTCGCCGGGCGACAGCGTCGCCACCAGCGCATTGTAGATCACCGTCTTGCCGCCGGGCGCGACGTGCACCTGGCTGGTCTCGTAGCTGAGCCCGTTCTCGCGCCTGAACTTGGCGGCCACCGCCGCCTTCAGCTCGGGGATGCCGTCGACGTCGGTGTATTTGGTCTCGCCGCGGCGGATCGCCTCGATAGCCGCTTCCTTGATGTTGTCGGGGGTGTCGAAGTCCGGCTCGCCCGCGCCGAGGCCGATCACGTCGCGGCCCTCGCGCTTCAGCTCCCGCGCCCGCGCGGTCACCGCCAGGGTGGCCGACGGCTTGACGCGGGCGAGGGCGGCGGACTGCAGGCTGGACATCGATATTCTCGCGCTAGGAGGCGACGGCTGTTTACGGGGGCGTGCGACCACGTGCAAATGTCAGGCTTCAAGGAGTCGCTGAATGATCGCTGCCTTCGTATTGGCCTCCGTTCTGGCAACCCAGCAGCCCGCCGTTCCAAACCGGGATTGTCTCGACGACAATCTTACGGACCGCTGCGCTTCCGATGCGCAGGCCGCGACAAGGCGGCTGCTGTCACTACGCTCGATTGAGGAGGAGGCCGCGGCGGGAGCCGAGGTCTACCGGGCGCTCTATGTCGACGGCTACGGGAAGGAATTGCCGTCGGTATCATTCGAGCGGAGACCGGGGCGGTCGCCTGAGGTGGTTGTCTATGGGTTGGAAGGCGCGTCGATGCGGGCGCCCGTATCAGCCGATCTCTGGGCGGAAGTCCGGTCGCAGTCAGCTCTGGCTGACCGCGATCTGGTGGATTTGCCACAACCTCAGCCGCTGGCTGATCGACCGCGTCCGATCCCACCGGGCTGCCTGCATTCTTGGGCTTACACGGTTGAGATGGCGAACAGTTCCCGAGACAGGCGGACGGTGACGCCTGTGCGTACGCGCACCGAGGGCGGCTGCCGCGAAGGACTGACCAACCGTTTCGCATCATTGTTGTCCGAGAAGGCTGTCGAAGCCATCCATCCCTGCGGTGTTTTGGAGCAGCGGAATCAGAGGTCATACCTCCATATTCTCCAGTCGTGTATGGCGCTCAAAGGCGACCTTCTGACCGCCGCTCAACTGCGAAACGAAGTGCAGACGATCGGTCCTCGTTATGGATTGAATCCGAACGACCCCGGGGCCTGGCGGGCCGCCATCGGCACAAACGGCTCGCCGGTGCTGGATTGGGCTGGTGAAATCGTCCAGACGAACCGCGGCCACGACAACCGCGTCGCGGAGTTCATCGTGGGCCGGCTGGAGGCGTTGCAAGGACTGACCTTCGAGCAGCAGACTTTCGAAGGGCTTGATGCGCGCAGCGGAACGGTCACCGGTCGGGCCAGCTATAGTCAGGATGGACAACCTCACACTGCGGCCTACCGGCAGACGTGGGTTTGGGATCCCAATCTGCACGACTGGATGTTGTCCGAATGGATCGTTCAGCCTTTCGCGCCCGCGACCTGATGAGAGCCTTCGTCGACTTCATCCTCAACATGGAAGGCCGCCGCTGGCGGACCTTGCTGGCGACGGCCCTGCTGCTCGGCGCCACGGTCGGCCTGCTGGCCATCGGCAAGAGCCAGCTCGGGCTGGCCGCCGAAGAGAACCTCGAGGCTTGGCTTCGGGGTTACTCCGGCAGTCCCTGGGCCTTCGCCGCGACGGTCGTCCTGTTCGTCCTGGCCGCCTTCATAGGCGCCCCGCAGTTCATCCTGATCGCCGCCTGTGTGGTCGCCTTCGGCCCGTGGTTTGGCTTCCTTTACAGCTGGGTGGCGACAGTCGCGTCGGCTGCGGTGACCTACTGGCTGGGCCGCGGTCCGACAGCGCGGATGCTGGACCGCTACGGCGGACGCACCCTGCAGCGGCTGCGGGGCTTCATCGGCAAGAACGCCTTCTACGCCAGTTTCATGATCCGCAATGTGCCCTCGGCGCCGTTCATCGTTGTCAACATGGCCTTCGGCGCCACCCGGGCGGCCTTTCCCGCCTACCTGCTCGGCTGCGCCCTCGGCGTCCTGCCCAAGACGGCGTTGGTGGCCTTCTTCGGCGGGGCGGTGGCGTCGGCGGTCTCGGGCGACGGCGTCTGGACCTCGCTGATCCTCGCGGGCGTGGCCGTGGTCTGGCTCGTCCTGATGCTGGGCGTCCGCGAACTGGTCAAGCGGCGCGAGCGGGCGGCCGGAGCGGCTGATGAATAAGCTTGGCTGACGGGATCGTGAACGGCCAAGCTGCCGATCGCGCCGACAGGTGCGCCGGACAGGCCGCATGGGGCTTGTAATCCCCCCCACACACGGGCAAACGAGCCTTCGGTCGGTCAGGCGATAACGATCAGGAGGCGGCGCGGATGGGGATGCGCGCGGCCGGGGCGTCGCCGAAGCGGATCGAGACAGCGAACGCCCTTCCAAGGCCCGAACGAACGGTATCCCGGACCCATGTTCAACAGCATTTTCGGCGCGATCTCCAACGACATCGCCATCGACCTCGGCACCGCCAACACCCTGATCTACATGAAGGGCAAGGGCAT
>DASRXE010000170.1:0-18677 GCA_035654315.1 Brevundimonas sp. | reverse complement strand
CTCGCGGCTGCCGCTGACGCGCCGCTCCAGCCGTTCGTCGGAGCCGCGGTAGGGATTTTCGAACAGGCCCAGCGCCGCCTTGGTCATCAGCACCCGGCGCACCGCCTGATCGACCCGCTCGACCGGCACGTCCCCCGACTGCACCAGTTCGGGAATGTGCTTCATGTACAGGCCGCTCTTCATCGACATGTCGACGCCGGCCATCAGGGCGATGCGTGCCGCGTCCCGGCCGTCGATGGCGTAGCCGTGGGCGATCAGTTCCTGCTCGGAGGTGTAGTCGGAGACCACGAAGCCAGCGAAATTCCATTCGCCGCGCAGGATGTCCGTCAGCAGCCATTCGTTGCCGCTGGTCGGCACGCCGTTCAGGTCGTTGAAGGCGCTCATGATCGAAAGCGCCCCGGCGTCGATCGCGGCCTTGAACGGCGGCAGGTAGACCGAGCGCAGCTCCCGCTCGCTCATGTCGGTGGAGTTGTAGTCCAGACCCGCCTCGGCCGCGCCATAGGCGGCGAAATGCTTCGGACACGCCAGCAGGGACGACCAGTGTTTCAGGTCGTCGCCCTGGAATCCCTTCGTCCGTGCGATAGCGAACAGATTGCCCAGCAGCACGTCCTCGCCGGCCCCTTCGACGACCCGGCCCCAGCGCTGGTCGCGGGCGATGTCGACCATCGGCGCGTAGGTCTGGTGCACCCCCGCCGCGCCGCCCTCGACGGCCGCCGCCCGGGCGGTGCGCTCGGCCAGATCGACGTCCCAGCTGGCGGCCTCGCCCAGAGGCACGGGGAAGGTGGTGCGCAGGCCGTGCACCACGTCCGCCGCGAACAGCAGCGGAATGCCCAGCCGGCTGTCCTTGACCGCCATCTCCTGCACGAACCGGGTGGTCTTGGCGCCCACCCCGTTAAACAGGGTGCCGATGCGGCCGGCCCGGATGTCGGCGGCGGTCTGCTCCTGGTTGGTGTCCAGCGCATCGCCCGGGTTCACGCCCTCGGGCCGCCAGCGGAACGGGTCGTTCTGCAGGTTCAGCTGACCGGCCTTCTCCTCGATGGTCATGCGGGCGATCAGGGCGTCGACCCGCTCCAGGTTCACCGCCGCCTGCGCGGCCGCAATGCGCGGCGCCAGCATCAGCCCCGCCGTCAGCGCGCCTCCGGCCAGAAGCGCGCGGCGGGTCGGGGCGGGGAGAGGCAGGTGACGCATGTAACCGGTTCCATCTGACAGACGACGCAGGACTAACCGCCGAGTCGCTCTGCGCCTACCCTCGATCGATCACAAGGCGTTGCGCCGGGCCCTCGCTCAGCCGTGCCGCCGCAACCATTCGATCACCGCCGCGCGCTCGGCGGCGCTCCCGCCCTGAAAGGGCATGTCGGTGCCCGGCACGACCGCCTCCGGATCGGTCAGGAACCGGTCCAGCGTGGCCGCATCCCAGACCAGTCCCCGCCGCCCCGCCGCCCGCATCGCGTCCGAATAGGCGAAAGTCTCGACCGCTCCGGCCCGCCGCCCGACCACCCCGCCCAAACTCGGGGCCGGGCTTCGGGCGTCTTCCCGCAGGGAATGACAGGCCGCGCACCGCTGGAAGGCGCGTGCGCCGGGGTCGGGCGACGTCTGCGACGGCGCCGACAGGGCGAGAAGCAGAAGCCAGATCACTCGCTCGCGTACCGGATGACGACCAGTCGGTCCGCCCCCGATTCCGCTCCCCAGACCTCGCCCGGCCGCCCCAGCATCTGGCGCACGTTGGCGCCGGGCCGGTCGCTGGGGAAACTCTCGAAGGTCTCGGTCTGCGGGTCGAAACGCACGATGGCGTTGGCGGCGAAGTCGGTCAGCCAGACCTTGTCGGCTTCGTCGACATAGACCGAATAGGTCTTCGGCGCCTCGCCGGGCAGTTTCCAGGTGCGCCAGCTGCCGTCGCGCGGGTCGTGGACGCTGACGTTGCCGCTGTTCCACTCGCTGACCCACAGCCGGCCCTCGCTGTCCGACCAGATGCGCCGCGCCCCCTGGTCGGGAGTCGGCGGCTCGACGATGGTCGCCTCTCCCGTGTCCAGATCGACCCGCGCGATGTGGCTGCCCGCCAGCGAGGCGTACCAGACCTCGCCCGACGGCGTGGTGGTGATGCCGTAGGGTCCGCGTCCACGCGGCGCCGCCCAGACCTTCATTTCGTCCGTGGCGGGATCCAGCCGCCCATAGAACCCGGTCTGGCCGGTGAACCAGATGCGCCCGCGCTGGTCGAACGTCGCCGTGTTCATGTTGATCGGCCCGGTCTCCTCCGGCAGCGGCCAGACCTTGACCTCGCGGGTCTCCCGGTCGACCCGCACGATGGCGTTCTGACCGCCGTCGGTGATCCAGGCGTTGCCGTCGGGCCCGACGATCACCCCGTGCGGCGCCGAGCCTTCGCCCAGCGGCACGATCGTCGTCTCGCCGGTTTCGGGATCGAGAATGCCGTGGCCGCCGCCGCGCTGGACCGTCCACCAGACCTCCTCGCCGTCCGCGGTCACAGCCACGTCGTGGGGACGGCCGCCGGGCGGCACGTCATAGAACCGCACCTGCTGGGCGGTGGCCGGGGCGGGGGCGCTGCAGGCGACAAGCGCGCAGGCGGCGAGGGCGATCCGAATACGGTTCACAGCTGAAGCCTCCTCAGTTCGACGGAGGCATCATAGCGCAAATCGGAATGCGTTCAGCCCTCGACTTCGGTTTCCGGCCGGTCGTGGCCGTCGGCGCGCTCAATGATCCAGCGGCCCGACGCATCGGCGTATTCGATCAGGGCGTCCGCGTCCGGCACCTTCTGTTCCCGCGCCGCCGCGGCCGCCGCCGCCCGGGCCGAGTCGTGGTCCGGATAGGTCTCGGAATAGGTGCCGCCGAGCTGATAGGCCCAGCCCCCGTCATGTTCGACGATGCGATAGGTGATCTGGACCATCAGCAGTTCTCCAGCAGGGCGGCGGCAGATGCCTGACAGGGAGCGAACGCCGGGCCGGCTGAGCCGTTGCAGGGGCCATCCCCTTACAGCCCCGGCTGACGCCATGAACAACGGCGCCCGCCACCTTGCCGTCTTTCGGACGCGAGTCGACCCCGTCGCTGCCCGCACAGACAAAAATGGCGCAGGGTGCATCCGTTGGTGGGCGCGGCGGCGACTACAGGACGAACGCCGGGCGACGGGCCTGGCGCAACGGGGTGACTTCGATGGAAGAGCTGTTTCGGGATTTCTGGTGGCTGATCTTTCCGATCTGGGGATTGGGCATGGGCGCGTGGCACAGCATGGCCGGGTACCGCCGCCAGAAGGCGATGCTGGATCTCGTGCGAACCTATGCGGAGAAGGGCGAGCAGCCTCCCGAGGCGCTGCTGGCCGCCCTCGGCCGTGAAGACGTCGATGGTTCGGTGAACCGCAATTCGCCCGTGCACTACTGGTCGCTTGGGGCGCTGTTCGCCATTCTCGCCGCCGGCTTCGGGGTGGGCGCCTGGGCCTATGATTTCGAGGGCGTGGGCTGGCCATTCGCCATCGTCGCCCTGGTGATGGCGGCGGTGGCGGTCTGGTCGCTGATCAACGCCCTGTTTCTCGCTCGCCAGAGGCGTTGATGAAGGCCACGGGCGCTGGGGGAGATGACGCTGGACGATCCGTTCTCAGATGCGGCGCTGGTCGCCCGGGCGGCGGCCGGCTCAGATGCGGCGTTCGGACGACTGGTCCAGCGGCATCAGGGCGCGGTGCGGGCCTTCGTACGGCGCGTGCTCGGCGGCGACCGGGCCGAAGCCGACGACGTCTCGCAGGACGCCTTCCTCGCGGCCTGGTCGTCGCTGCGTTCCCTGAGAAATCCGGACGGTGTCCGCTCCTGGTTGTGCGGCATCGCCTGGCGGAAGGCGCAGGATCGCATCCGCTCCCGTCGGCGCGCCGCGACCCGCGACGCCGACTGGGTCGAGGCGGTCAAGGCCTCGCCGGGCGTACATCCGCAAGATCGGGTCGCGCTGACCGCAGCCATGGCGGAACTGTCGCCCGAGACGCGCGCCTGCGTGGCCCTCTGTCTGGCGGAGGGCTGGTCGCATTCCGAGGCCGCCGTCACCCTGGCCTTGCCGCTGGGGACGGTGAAGTCCCATATCGCCCGGGGACGGGCGCGTCTGCTTGGCGCCCTCGGAGGACCCGATGACGCCTGATCAGAAACTGGAGGCGCTCTTTTCGGCGGACCGGCCGCCGGCGCGGGATTTCGCCTTTGAGATCGAGGTCGCGCGCCGCGTGGCTATGCGTCGGGCCTGGCTGACGGCGGGGGCGTTGGTTCCCTGGAGCGTGGTCGCGGCCTTCCTGTTGTGGGCGCTGGACGCCGCGCTTACGCCGATCATCGGCGGCCTCGCGGACACCGCCCTGCCGTTGGCCATGGCGCTGACGCTCGCTGGAAGCGCCGCCGTGGCCGCGATCTGGCTGACCCGCCGCTTCAGCGCAGCCTGAGCGTCGCCGCCACGCCGAAATGATCCGAGGGATATTCGCCGTCGACGGGCGTTTGCCCGAGAACCGATGCGGCGACCGGTTCGAAATGCGCCGCCTCTGCGAAGATGTGGTCGATGACCCGGGGTGCATGGCCCCTGGCCGGATTCAGCGTCGTCGCCGCCGAAGCGCGGGGCAGGGCGCTGAAGAAGCGCGCCCCGGTCAGGGCGTTCAGCCCGGCGTCCTCCTGCACGGCGTTGAAATCGCCCATGACGACCAGCGGCGCGCCGTCCCGCGGCAACCACGCCATCAGATCGGCGATCTGCTGCGCCCGCACCGGCGCCTGCTCCGGCTTCCAGGCCAGATGGGTGTTGACGATGTCGACCGGTCGCCCGCCGACTGACACCCGGGCCCGGATGGCGGTGCGGTAGTCGTCCAGCGGCTCCAGCTTCCTTGAGTCATGCGCCAGCACCGGCAGGCGGCTGAGGATGGCGTTGCCATAGCGGCGCGGCGCGCCCTCGGGATCAGTCGAGACGAAATGCATCTCGTAACCGCCGAGGGCGTCGGCGATCGTCCGCGCCTGGTTGGGCAGGCCCGCGGCGGCGTCCTCCAGCACCTCCTGCAGGGCGATCACGTCCGGAGCCTCGGCCCCGATCGCCTCGACCAGCAGCGGCTGCCGCGCGGCCCAGTCGCCCTGGTTATGCCAGATGTTGAAGCACACCAGCTTCAGCAGATCCCGGCCGCCGCCGACGCGCCGGGTGGCGCAGCCGGCGAGGGAAACGGCCAGCGGCGTGGTGGTGATCCCGGCGAGAAGCATGCGGCGATCGATCATGGCGGATTCTCCTGATCGCGGCCCTTCTAGCCGCTTTCGCCCGCCTTACGAAAGTTTCACCCGCGTCGCCGCATCCGTAGGCCGTGCCCGTCGCCTCTTGTCGTCAGAAGGCCGAAGCATCACGCTCCGGTTTCGAGAAAGAGGGGATACCCAAATGGACATGACGCCCATCCTGATTGTCGCGATCATCTTCGGCGCGATCACCGCCATCGTTTTCGGTCCGAGCTATCTGAAATCGCGCGAGAAGCGTGAAATCCAGGCCACGGTCCGCCACGCCATCGACAAAGGCCAGGACCTGCCGCCCGAACTGATTGACGCCATGACCCGGGATGTGGCCAGCAAGCTGCCTTCCCGGACCCGCGACCTGCGCCGCGGCGTCATCTGGATGGCCGTCGGCATCGGCATCGCCGCCTTCAGCGTCCTGACCGACATGGGCTGGGACAACGGCAACGACTGGCACGAGATCGGCACCGGAATGCTCGGCATCGCCGCCATCCCGTTCACCGTCGGCCTCGCCTTCATCGTCCTGAGCTTCTTCAACCCGAACAAGGAGTGAGGCCGGGACAGGGGGACATATCATGACCCAGCCCTTGGTTGACCGACACGACGTCGAGCTCGCCGCCCTCGCGGCGGCGGGCGGGCGGCGCGAGTTCGGAGAGCTCGTGCGACGTCACGGTTCGGCGGTGCGCGCCCTTCTGCGGCGCATGGGGGCCCAGCCCTCGCTCGCCGACGACATCGCCCAGGATGCCTTCATCCAGGCTTTCCAGCGGTGCGCCGAATTCCGCGGGGAGGGGACCTTCGCCGCCTGGGTCAAGCGGATCGCCGCGCGGCTCTACATCAAGCGGGTGGCCAAGGAAGCCCGCTATGTAGCGGAAATCGAGACGGAAGACGCTGCACCCGCGACCGATCATGCGGGCCTGGTTGATCTCGATGAAGCCCTGAAGGCGCTCAGCGAACCCGAACGTCTCTGCGTCTCTCTCTGTCACGGCGCGGGCATGGCGCATCCCGAGATCGCCTCCGCCCTGAATTTGCCACTCGGCACGGTGAAGTCTCATGTCAAACGTGGTCTGGATAAACTCCGCGCGCGGCTCCAGCCGGAATCCGCACAGCCCCTGGGGAGAACGCAGCATGTCGGCTGACGAGTTCGATCCCTTCGTCGAGCGCCTGTTCGCGCGGACGCCGGCCCTGCCCGACGCCCCCCTGTTCACGGCCCGGGTCGAGCAACGCCTGCAACGCGGCTCGCGGGTTCGTTTCCTCGCCCTTTCGTTGGCCGGGCTGGTCGGCGGCGCCGTCGCGGTGCGCGAGACCATGTCTGTCGACCTCGACCTCGGGTCGGGCGACGGCGTGGTCGCCGGCGACGCGCTGGGGCAGGGACTCCAGTCCGCGTCCCTGAACATCCAGGATTCGGTCCAGTCGGGGCTGGAACAGCTCGGCCTCGCCAATCTCGAACTGGGCTCGATGGGCGGCATGCAGCTGTTCTGGATCGCCGCCGGGGCCCTGATCGCCCTCGCCGCGGCCGGCGTGATGAAGCTGTCGCAGGAAGTGTGACGTCGCCCGTCGTTTCCGGTCCGCCGGGTCGGGGATGACGGGTCGCCCCCTGCCGCCTATCTAGGCTGCGAACAGGAGGCCGCCCATGTCCAGCCAGAAGCAGGAAGCCGTCCGCCGCATCGCCGCGCCTGACATCCTCGCGCGCAAGGGCGGCGAGCCCGTCGTCTGCCTGACCGCCTATGACGCGCCGACCGCCGCGCTTCTCGACGACCATTGCGACCTCCTGCTGGTCGGCGACAGTGTCGGCATGGTCGTGCACGGCCTGCCCAACACCGTCGGCGTCACCCTTGAGATGATGATCCTGCACGGCCAGGCGGTGATGCGTGGCTCGAAACGGGCCATGGTGGTCATCGACATGCCGTTCGGCTCCTACGAGGGCGGCCGGGAACAGGCCTACGAGAACTGCGCCCGGGTCATGAAGGAGACGGGGGCCCAGGGCGTGAAGGTCGAAAGCGGCCCCACCGTCGCCGAGACGATCGCCTATCTGGTCCAGCGCGGCATTCCGGTCATGGGCCACGTCGGCCTGCGGCCCCAGGCCGTGCTCACCGACGGCGCCTTCAAGGCCAAGGGGCGCACCGACGATGAACGGTTGCGCGTCATGTCCGAAGCCGAGGCCACCGCCGACGCCGGCGCCTTCGCCATCGTCATTGAGGGCGTCGCCGAGGGGCTGGCCCGCGACATCACTGCGGCCGTGGACAAACCCACCATCGGCATCGGCGCCTCGGCCGCCTGCGACGGCCAGATTCTGGTCACGCCCGACATGCTGGGCCTGTTCGACTGGACGCCGAAATTTGTCCGCCGCTACGCCGATCTGCGCTCCGAGATCGATCGCGCGGTCGCCGCCTACGCCGAAGACGTCAAGGCCCGCCGTTTTCCTGCCGAAGTCGAGACCTACTTCTCGAAAAAGCCGGTTTCGCCATAACGGCCGCGTTGCGGCGGATGATGCGAGCCTCTAGGGTCCGGCCGGTTGGATTTTCTGCGACTTTTGGGGCGACGCTACCGTGGTTGATGTCTTCGATCAGGTCGAGGAGGAGCTTCGCTCCGATCGATACAAGCGGCTGGCCCGCACCTGGCTGCCGGTTGTCGGCGGCGTTCTTCTGGTCGCCCTGATCGCCGCCCTGGCGTGGTGGGGCTGGCAGAAGATGGAAACCTCAAAGGCCGACAAGGCCTCGATCGCTTATCAGCGGGGCCTTGAGTCGCTCGAGGCCGGCAACCCCGTCGGGGCCGACGCGGCCTTCATTCAGGCGGTTGACGAGGGCAACGCCGCCTACAAGGCGCTGGCGCTTCAGCAGCGCGCCGGCATCGCCGTCGAGGCCAATCGCATCCCCGACGCCGTCGAACTTCTCGACGAGGCCGCCGCGGCGACCCGCGACCCGCTGCTCGCCGACGGCGCCCGCTGGAAGGCCGCCCTGCTGCTCATCGACACCGCCACCCTCGAGGATATTCAGGCCCGGCTCGAGCCTCTGACCGAAGAGGGCCGCCCCTTCCGCGCCTTCGCCCGCGAGTCCCTTGCGCTGGCCCAGCTGCAGCACGGCAAGGCGACCGAGGCGCGCTCCACTCTCGTGGTTCTGAAGAACAGCCTCGATACGCCGCAGGAAATCAGCCAGCGCGCCGACGTGATCATCGGCTCGATCGACGCCGGCACCGTCCCGAATCTGAAGTCCATCACCGAAGCCATGGCCGCGGCCGAGGCGTCCGCCGCGCGCGCCGCGGCCGCGCGTCCGCAGGGCGGCCAGCCCGCCCCGGCCGCTCCGGTCCGCCCGTGAACCCCGCTCCCAGGACGTCCGCCATGAACCGCGTGCTTAAAGTCGCCCTGCTGTGCGGCGCCGCCGCCGCCGTCGCCTCCTGCGGCACCGTCCGCAAGGTCCTGCCGTTCGGTCTCGGCGGCCGCGACGCGCCCCAGGCCACGGCGAGCGAGGGCCAGCGCATCTCTGTGCTGGAGTTCGAACAGCAGCTCGCCCCGTCGGCCGCCTTGTCCGGGCGCGACTTCTTCCTGCCCGGGCCGCAGCCGGCCACCGCCTGGACCCAGCCCGGCGGCAACGCCGAGAACGCCGTCGAGCACGTGGTCGCGGCCGCCGATTTCGCGGTCGCCTGGCGTCGCGACATCGGCGCCGGCTCCTCGGACACGCGTCAGGTCATGGCCCCGGTGGTGGCGGACAATGGCCGGGTCTTCGTCATGGACGGAGAGGCCACCGTCACCGCCGTCGATTCCTCCGACGGCTCGGTCGGCTGGAAGGTCAACGTCAAACCGGACGAGAAGGAGTTCCAGCGCAGCTTCTTCAGCCTCGGCCTGGGCGGCAGCTCGACGGGCGGCGGTTTCGGCGGCGGCGTAGCCGTCGGCGACGGCAAGGTGTTCATCTCGTCCGGCTACCGCACCGTCAGCGCGGTCGACCAGGCCACCGGCGCGGTGCTGTGGACCACGCCCGTCGACGTGCCGATCCACGGCGCCCCCACGTTCTCGGGTTCGCGGGTCTATGTCGTTGACGTCGAGAACCAGATCTTCGCCTTCGACGTGGACACTGGCCAGCAGGTCTGGACCTATCGCGGCATTCCCGAGCCGGCCCGCATCATGCGCGCCTCCAGCCCGGCCGTGACCGGCGAGACCGTGATCGCGCCCTTCTCCTCCGGCGAACTGGTGGCCCTGCGCGCCGCCACGGGCCAGGCGCTTTGGCAGCAGACGCTGTCGCGCACCAGCCGGACCAGCGCCCTGTCCGAGATCCGCGACATCGCCGGCCGCCCGGTGGTCAGCCGCGGCGTCGTCTACGCCATCGGCCATTCCGGCGTCATGTCGGCCGTCGACGTCTCCACCGGCCAGCCGAAGTGGCAACTGCCCGTGGCCGGGGTCAATGCGCCCCTGCCGGTCGGCGACGTGGTCTATGTCGTCTCGAAGGCCGGTGAACTGACGCTGGTCAACCGTGAAACGGGTCAGGTCTATTGGACCCGCGACCTCAACGAGGGCCGCATTCGCCAGGAAGGCGGCTTCTTCGGCCTGTGGGACCGCACCGTGCGGCCGGTCTGGTCGGGTCCGCTGCTCGCGTCCAACCGGCTGGTGCTGGTCAATTCGGACGGTGAACTGGTCGCCTTCGACCCCAAGACCGGCGTCCAGACGGCCTCGCTCAAACTGGGCGGCGCCGCCTTCATCGCCCCCGCCGCCTACAACGGCGCCCTTTACGTGCTCACCGATCGGGGAACGCTGGTCAGCATTCGCTGATCCTGTAGCTCCCAATCTGCGTTAGAAGGCCGACATGGCTCTCAAGGTCGCCATCGTCGGCCGCCCCAATGTGGGCAAGTCGACATTGTTCAACCGTCTCGTCGGCAAGCGCCTCGCGCTGGTCGACGACCGCCCCGGCGTGACCCGCGACCGGCGCTACGCGGACGGCAATATCGGCGACATCGACCTGACCCTGATCGACACCGCTGGCTACGAGGACGTCACCGACGAGAGCCTTGAGGCCCGCATGCGCGAGCAGACCGAGGCGGCGCTGGAAGACGCCGACCTGATCCTGTTCATGATGGATGCGCGCGAGGGCGTCACCGCCCTGGACCGCATCTTCGCCGAACGCCTGCGTCATCAGCACAAGCCCGTCGTCCTGCTGGCCAACAAGTCCGAGAGCCGCGAGAGCGGCGGCGGCATCGGCGAGGCCTACGCCCTTGGTTTTGGCGAGCCGGTGGCCATCTCGGCCGAGCACGGCGAAGGCATGGCCGACCTCTACGCGGCTATCGTCACGGCCAGCGCCGACATCTTCGTCGAGGAAGTGGACGAACCGGACAAGCCGATCCGCATCGCCATCATCGGCCGACCCAACGCCGGCAAATCGACCCTGATCAACCGCCTGATTGGCGAGGATCGCATGCTGACCGGCCCCGAGGCCGGCATCACCCGCGACTCCATCTCAGTCGACTGGGAATACGAGGGCCACAACATCCGGCTGGTCGACACCGCCGGCATGCGCCGCAAGGCCCGTGTGCAGGAGAAACTGGAGAAGCTGTCCGTCGCCGACACCATCCGCGCCATCACCTTCGCCGAGGTGGTCGTGCTGGTCATGGACAAGGACGACGCCTTCGACACCCAGGACCTGCAGCTCGCCGACCTCGTCGAACGCGAGGGCAGGGCGCTGGTCTATGTCGCCGCCAAATGGGACCTCGAGACCGAGCCCCAGTCCCGCCTCGCCAAGCTCCAGCAGATGGCCGAGGACAAGCTGCCCCAGCTGAAGGGTTCGCCCTTCGTCGCCCTGTCGTCGCACAGCGGCCGCGGCGTCGAGCGGCTGATGCCCGCCGTGCTTCAGGCCCACGCCACCTGGTCGGTCAAGGTCAAGACCAAGGACCTCAACACCTGGCTGTCGCTGGCCACCCAGAGGCACCCGCCGCCCGCCGTCGACGGCAAGCGGATCAAGCCCAAATACATGGCCCAGACCAAGGCCCGCCCGCCGACCTTCGTGCTGATGGCCAGCCGCGCCGAGGCCATGCCCGAGCAGTACAAACGCTATCTGATCAACAACCTGCGCGAATCTTTTGACCTTCCAGGCACGCCGATCCGTCTGATCGTCAAGTCGGGCAGCGAGAACCCCTACGCCCCCGGTGGCGCCAAGTCCGGCCCCGAGCGCTACAAGGGCGACGCCAGGACGGCCCCGCGCCGGGTGATCAGGAAGGCCGAGGCCGCCGAGCGACTCTCCAACCTGCCCGGCAAGGCGCTCGAGCAGAAGAAGGCGGGCAAGGGCAAGGTCAAGCCGCTCGCCGGCCTCAAGGCCAGCGCCAACAAGAAGGCCGGTTCGTCCGTCGCCGTCCAGAAGGGCGCTCGCGGCGGGGCGAGGCAGGTGTCCCGTTCGGGCCGGGTGCGCACCGGACAGAAGCACGCGCCGAAGAAGTAGCTCAGAGCGTTGACGGCGGCCACCGGAGTGAGACACTCCGGTTCGCTCCGGAGATTTCGTGCCGTGTTTGTCGCCCTTCTGGCCGCAGTCCTGCTGCAATCCCGATCTGACGCTGACGCTGCCGCGGCGGCGGCCGCTCAGGCCGCCGTCAGCGACCGGGAGACGCCGTTCTCCTGCGTTCGGGACGGCAGCATGCCTGAGATCAAGATGTGCGCGGCGGAGGATATGGTGGCCGAGACCGAACGCATGGAGCGCTATCTGGAGGCGGCTCGCATAAGAGCGAGCGAATTGGACGAGCACTCGGTGGAATACGGTCCTCGAACGCGGCAGGCGGCCTGGCTATCGGAATCCCAGCAAGCTTGGGAGACCTATGCGGAGCGACGGTGCGACGGCGTCAAAGAGGCGACGAGCGGCGGTACGATGGGATCCCTCGGCTGGATGGGCTGCATCACCGAGGCCACACGACAGCGAACCCACGACATCTGGTCAGACTATCTGACCTATTGGGACACGACGCCACCGGTCCTGCCAGAACCCGTCCTGACCGTTGCGGAAGAGAGGACGCGCGCCGAGGCACACTGATTCCGTCTCCGGCGGGCGAGTCTCAGCCCTTGGCGGCGCGGCGGTCGATGTCGTCTTCGCCGCCCATCCCGCTCAACGCATCGTCCACCGCCGCCAGCAGCCGGGCGGCCGTGATCGGCTTGGGAATATGGCCGTCGGCCCCGGCCTCCGCGCCCGCCGCCACGTGCTCCGGCAAGGTGTTGGCCGTCAGCATCATCATCGGGGTCGGCGACCTTCCCTGTTCGGCTTCCCACGTGCGGATGGCGCGCACGGCCGAGAGCCCGTCCATGACCGGCATCTGCATGTCCATCAGCACCACGTCGAACAGCCCGGCGCGGAACGCCTCCACCGCCTGGGCGCCGTCCTCGACGCAGGTCGTCTCGGCGCCGACCCCGGTGAGGATGAGATCGACCACCTTGCGGTTGGTGGGGTGATCGTCGGCGATCAGCACCCGCAGCACCCCGTCGAACTCCGCCGTCGCCTGTTCCTCGACGGGGTGCGCCGCCTGTGGCGCGTCGGCGAGGATCAGGGGAAGGTCGGCCCAGAACGTCGAGCCCGCGCCCGGCGCGCTGGTGCAATCCAGGTCTCCCCCCATCAATTCAGCGAGCTGCCGGCAGATCGCCAGGCCCAGCCCGGTGCCGCCGAACCGGCGGGTAATCGAGCCGTCGGCCTGTTCGAATCGACGGAACACGCGGGCCTTGTCGGCCTCGTCGAAACCCACGCCGCTGTCGCGCACCGACAGCCGCATGACGCCCTCGCGCGCCGTTGTCGCGCTGACCTCGACCGTCCCGGTCTGGGTGAATTTGATCGCATTGGACAGCAGATTGGTGAGGATTTGCCGGGTCCGGGTCGGGTCGCCCTCGACGGCTAGGTCCAGCGCCGGGTCGACGGTCAGGCTGAGGTCGAGACCCTTCTCTTCGGCCTTCAGGCGCGACAGGGCGACGGTGGCGCGTATTGCGTCACCGAGATGGAACGTGGTCCGTTCCAGGGTGACCGCGCCCGATTCGACCCGTGCCAGATCGAGGATGTCCGAGAGCAGTCGTTCCAGGCTCTGGCCCGAGCTGCGGATGATCTCGGCGAACTCCCGCTCTTTCGGGCCCAGGGCGCTGCGACACAGCAGGTCCGCCATCCCGACGACGCCGTTCAGCGGCGTGCGGATTTCATGGCTCATATTGGCCAGGAATTCGCTCTTGGCCTGGTTGGCCGATTCCGCCGCCGCCTTGGCCGCGGCGAGTTCGTCGGCGGTGCGTTCGAGCTCGGCCTCGCGGCGTTTCAGACCGGTGATGTCGACCGCGATCGACACGACCCCGCCGTCCGACAGCCGCCGGTCCTCGAACCTGTAGCACTGGCCGTTGGCCAGTTCCTGGTCGCGGGAGCCTTGCGCGCGGCGCCGGGATTCAAGGCGTTCCGCCAGCCATTCCGCCTCGCGACCGATCGCTTCGGGGTGACGATTGTCGGCCAGGTCGCGGCGGAGCAGGTCGGCGAAACTGAGCCCCACTTCCAGATTGGTCGAGGCGTCGTCGTCGGCGCCGCCTGCCGCCACATACTGCCGGTTCCAGATCACCAACCGGTCTTCGCCGTCATAGAAGGCCAGGCCGGCGGGAAGAACGTCCAGCGCCTCGCGCAGGTACGACAGGTAGGAGTCCTTGCCCGCTTCGGCCTCCTGTGCGCGCCTCAGGGCCAGTTCGAGCCGCGCCTCGCGTCTGTGCTCCGCCGTGATGTCGCGCGACACGGCCAGGAGGCGCACCACTGAGCCATCACTTGCGCGAACCGGTGAAACGAAGGTGTGCCACCAGCGCGGTCGACCCCGGGCGGTCGGGCAGTAGCCGGTGAATTCCGCAGCCTCTCCGGCCCGCGCCCGGTCAAGGGCGGCGATGAGCTCGTCCCGGGAATTCTCCGGCCAGAGATCTTGCCAGAGGCGGCCCCGGTTGGCGTCGAACCGATCGATCTCGAGCAGTTCCAGCCCACGTTCGTTCATATACTCGACGACGCCGTCCATGTTCAGGATGCGCATCACATCCTGGCTGGCGCGCGCCACGGCCGCGAAATAGCCCTCACTGAACTCTGGCGTCACGACATCGCTCCGGTTGCCCGGAGTATCGCAGCGAATTTGCAAAGGCTTGCTGAACGCGGAGATCGCCGCGCGCCGCGCCTCAGATCAGCGCGGCCACGCCGGGACCCTGGCTCCAGGTCTTGAAGCTGACCTCCAGCGGCGGCTCCAGGTCCCCACGCGCCAGCTCGACCATCAGCGGGCCGATCGCCGACGCAGGCGTCACCGTCTCCGGATCCTCGCCCGGATAGGCCTGCGCCCGCAACTGCGTCCTCATCCGGCCCGGATCGACGATGGCGGCGCGGACCGGCGTCGACTCGATCTCGTCGGCCCAGCATTTCATCAGCGCCTCGGCGCCGGCCTTGGTCGCCGCATACGCCCCCCAGAAGGCTTTCGGCGCGCGAGCGACGCTCGTCGTCACATAGATCGCCCGTCCGGCGTCCGACGCCCTCAGCAGCGGTTCCAGCGAGCGGATCAGGCGATACACGGCGGTGAAATTGGTCTTCTCGACCTTGGCGAACCCGCGCGGATCGGCATGGCTGACCGGCGTCAGGCCCTCCGCCCCCATGGTCGCCGCCGCCTGCACCCAGACGTCCAGCCGGCCGAAGCGCTCGTGGATGGCGCCGCCCAGCCGGTCGATGGCCCCGCCGTCGACCAGATCGAACGGGATCAGGGTCGCGTGCTTGCCGGTCGCCGCGAAGATTGCGTCGTCCAGCTCCTCCAGCCCCCCCTGGGTGCGGGCCGTGGCGATGACGTGCGCGCCGGCCTTCGCCAGCGCCAGCGCGCTCTCGTAGCCAATTCCGCGCGATGCCCCGATGACGAGGGCGATACGGTCTTTCAGGGGAAGGTCGGACATGGCCGGCCTGATAGCGCGCCCGCCGGTCCGGCGGAAGCTAGAACCCCGGCGCCGGTTGCCACAGGCTGAAGCTGACGCCCTGATCGTCCTCGACCACGGCGGTCAGGCCCGACTTGCTTTCCGACGGCACCGCCGCCTTGCCGCCGGACGCAGTCACCCGCTCGCACACGGCGTCCACGTCGTCGACGCGGAAATACAGGTGGGGAAAATTCCTCGCCCGCTCCACCTTGGTGAAGCCGAAGGGCGGATCACTGTCGGCCACATGGGCGTAGGTCGGATGCGACGACGCCTCGTCGAACGTCCAGCCGAACACGGCGCCGTAGAAGGCGCGCGCCTTGTCGATGTCGATGGTGTCGATCGTGAAGTAGCCGAGCTGGATCATCAGCCCTTAAGCGCTGACCAGCAGCGAAAGTTGCCGCGCCGCGACTTCGCGCCCGCCTTCCTCGATCTCGCGGTCCAGCAGCCGGGTCGGATATTCGCCCGTGAAGTAGTGGTCCGTGAACTGCGGGTGGCGCGGATCGCGCGGCCCGGCCTCCATCGCCTCATAGAGGCCGTCGACCGACAGGAAACCCAGCGAGTCGACCTCCAGATGCGCCCGCATCTCCTCCAGCGTCTTGTTGGCGGCGATCAGCTGGTCCCGCTCGGGCATGTCGATGCCGTAGAAGTCCGGCCACAGGATCGGCGGCGACGCCGAGCGCAGGTGGACCTCTTTCGCCCCCGCTGCGCGCACCGCGCGGACCAGTTTCACCGAGGTGGTGCCCCGCACGATCGAGTCGTCGATCAGCACCACCCGCTTGCCCTCGATCACCGAGCGGTTGGGACTGTGCTTCATGCGCACGCCCTTCTGCCGGGCGCCCTGGCTGGGCTGGATGAAGGTGCGGCCCAGATAGTGGCTGCGGATGATCCCCATCTCATAGGGAATGCCGCTCTCCTGGGCATAGCCCAGAGCCGCCGGCACGCCGGAGTCGGGCACCGGCACGATCACATCGGCCTCGACCCCGTGCTCGCGCGCAAGATGGCGGCCCATGCGCTTGCGCACCTCATAGACCGACTTGCCGTTCACGATGCTGTCGGGGCGCGAGAAATACACGTACTCGAACAGGCAGGGCCGCGCCGCGCGGGTCGGGAACGGCTTCAGCGACTGCAGGCCGTTCTTGTCGATGACCACGACCTCGCCGTGCTCGACATCGCGTTCGAAGGTGGCGCCGATGGTGTCCAGCGCGCAGGTCTCCGAGGCCAGCACCCAGGCGTCGCCCAGCCGGCCCAGCACCAGCGGGCGGATGCCCAGCGGATCGCGGGCGCCGATCATCTTCGACCGCGTCTGGCACACCAGGGCGTAGCCGCCCTCGATCCGCCCGATGGCGTCGATGAAGCGGTCGACGATCTTGGCCTTCCGGCTGCGCGCGATCAGGTGGAGGATGACCTCGCTGTCAGAGGTCGACTGGAAGATGGCGCCCTCGCCGACCAGCTGGTTCCGCAGATAGAGGAAATTGGTCAGGTTGCCGTTGTGGGCGATGGCGATGCCGCCCGAGTCCAGATCGGCGAACATCGGCTGGATGTTGCGCAGGAAGCTGCCGCCCGCGGTCGAATAGCGCGTGTGGCCCACGGCCGCCGAACCTGGCATACGCTCCGACAGGTCCGCCCCGCCGAAGGCTTCGCCCACCAGACCCATGTGACGTTCGGTGTGGAAGCGCGCCTCGTGCACGCTGGCGATGCCGCAGGCTTCCTGTCCCCGATGCTGCAGGGCGTGCAGTCCCAGCGTCACGACCGAGGAGGCCGCGTTCGGTTCCGCGCCCCAGACGCCGCAGACGCCGCACTCAAGGCGCAGCTGGTCGTCATCGGCGTCGCGCCAATGGTCGCGGTGAACGACGGGTTCGGCGATGGAATGGGACATCGTCGGGGCTCCGATGACCGGGTTATTCAACTAGCGGGGGGCGGGGCGGGAGGTAGGCCCTGATTGCGTCGGGGGCAAGGCGTCATCGTCCTTAAAGCCTTGGCTCACCGACGAACTCACCACAGGCGCGAGGGCGTCGGCGCCGCGTCCGACGCCCGGCAGCACGATCTGGATGGCCCGGGCGGCGCCGGCCGTGACAGGATGCAGGGCCGCTTCGGTCAGCCAGCGCGGGGTCTTCTCGCCCGGCATGGCGGCGACGACCACAAGATGGATCGCGCCCAGCAACACCAACGCCCGCCCGGCGCCGACGAAGACGCCGACGAGGCGGTCCAGGCCGCCGAGGTGCGGATGCGCCTGCGCCCGCTTCGACAGGGCCGAACCGAAGATGCGCACGCCGAAATAGATCAGCAGGAAGGAGGCGACCGCCGCGCCGATGGTGCCGGCCCAGTCCGGGTCGATCAGGCCGCGCCCGATCGGCGCCGTCACCGGCAGGGCCACCAGGGCGACGAAGGCCGCCAGCACGAAGCTCAGCAGGGTGATGATCTCGCGCGTGCCGCCCCGCACCCAGCCGGCGGCGGCCGAGGCCAGGATGACCAGTATGGCGATGACGTCGAAACCGGTCATGTGTGCTCGGGACGAGGGTCCATGCGCAATCAGTAGCGGTTTTGCGAGATTCGTTCGACCGCCTCGGTCAGCCGGCTCACCGCCGTCACCTTCACGCCCTTGTCCTTCACCGTCAGCGGCGGCGACAGGGCCTGGTCGAAGCCGAGCTTCTGCGCCTCCCTCAGTCGCGCCTCGGCCCGGCCGACGGCGCGGATCTCGCCAGACAGGCTGATTTCGCCGAACACCACGCAGCCCTGCGGCAGGGGCATGTCCGTCGCCGAACTGACCAGCGCCGCCGCCGCCGCCAGGTCGGCCGCCGGCTCATTGATGCGCAGCCCGCCGGCCACGTTCAGATAGACGTCCTGATCTCCGAACCCGAAGCCGCAGCGCGCCTCCAGCACCGCCAGCACCATGGCCAGCCGCCCGGTGTCCCAGCCGACCACCGCCCGGCGCGGCGTGCCATAGGCCGATTTCGACACCAGCGCCTGCACCTCGACCAGCACCGGCCGCGACCCCTCGATGCCGGCGAACACCGCCGCCCCCGGAGCCCGGTCCTTGCCCTCGCCGAGAAACAGCGCCGAGGGATTGGCCACCTCGCGCAGTCCGGCGTCGCCCATCTCGAACACGCCGATCTCGTCGGTCGCCCCGAAGCGGTTCTTGCCGGCGCGCAGGATGCGGAACGGATAGCCGCGCTCGCCCTCGAAGCTCAGCACCGCGTCGACCATGTGTTCGACCACGCGTGGCCCGGCCACCTGGCCGTCCTTGGTCACATGGCCGACCAGCACCACCGCCACGCCCTGCGACTTGGCCAGCCGCACCATCTCGCCGGCGCAGGCCCGCACCTGGGTCACCGAACCGGGCCCGGCCTCATGCGCGTCCGACCACAGCGTCTGGATCGAATCGACGATGACGATGTCGAACTTCTCGCGCTTCAGCGTGCCGAGGATTTCCCGCAGCGCCGTCGCCGAAGCCAGCTCCACCGGCGCCGTCTCCAGCCCCATCCGCTTCGCTCGCGCCCGGATCTGCTCGACCGCCTCCTCGCCCGAGATATAGGCCACCCGCCGCCCCGACAGCG